>NZ_JBHSOF010000016.1:0-139595 GCF_042656005.1 Kitasatospora misakiensis
CTCCTGGACCATCAAGATCCAGTGTCCGGTGTCCTCACATCAGGGGGAAGGCCCCTCTTCAGTGCGAGCTCAAGATTCGGCTTGCCGCCGTCAAGCATCAGGCTGATTGCGCGGGACAACTGAGCATCGGCCGACCGTTGATCCGTGATCCGTTCGACGTAGGCCCGTTCCTCTTGGCGGCTCAGGATGGCTTCAACTCGGCCTTGATGCGCCCTCTGTTCACGTTGAGCCACCATGTCTACAGCTAGGACGGTTCCGGCGACGGCCAGCACCGGCCAGCCTGCCACGACTGCTCCACCAGCAGCGACAGGCTTCAGAACAGCATGTGCTGTCTTGCCGCCGCTGCGAGAAAACCCTCTGAACCCGGAAGTTCCGGCGGCCTTGACGAGCTCTGCACCCTTTGGCAGCACCACCCGGAACAACGTTGGGCTCTTCGGCTTGATGGCCTCCACGATCCCGACCATTGCCTGCTGAGCCGTCGCGTTCACGGGCCCAGTCCGGAACTTCGCGACCTCCGCCTCGCTGACCGGGTAGTACTCGACAGCAACTGGCGCCGCTGCGGCTTCGAGCGCATCCCAGATCGCACCGGACGTCGAGCCGACGGATCGGAGAACGTCCTCGGGGACCAGAAGCCCTTCGGGCGGGAACTCGGTCCGAACTTCGACCTCTGCCGCGACGCTTGGTGCGGTGTGCCCGCCCGAGGCAGCGGTGGCGCCTCGCGAGAATCTCCAGAGCAGCCACGCGGTGACAAGCACTGCGACAGCGACGACGGCGACCAGCTCAACGGGCATTGATATCAAGCCAAGTCACGTCCTTCAAGAGGCTGCGGTGGTTGGTTCAAACGGCCCCGAGCATAGCGAGGATCGCCGCCATGCCGGGATCGCGCTCGCGTTGAACGGGGCACGGGAACCTCAACCTCCTACCCAGTACTACAGCGGCACCCTGGGTGACCAGGCCGAGCACCTGAAGGAGGCGGCTTGTCAGGGGTTCCTGGCAGGATGCTGTGTCATGGGTGGGAGATCCGACAGTGACGAGGCATACGTCCTCGACCTCTGCGACGAGTATCTCGGTGAGGTCGCGCAGCGGCAGCACCGCTTCGACTGGCTACGCGGCGACCCAGGCGCTGACGGGCGCCGCGTCAAGCTGCCCGTCGACGGCTACTGGCCCCAGCGCAAGCTCGTGGTGGAGTACCGAGAGCGCCAGCATGATGAAGCGGTCCCGTTCTTCGACAAACCGGACCGGTTGACCGTCAGCGGCGTTCATCGCGGCGAGCAGCGCGCCCTCTACGACGCCCGGCGCGACACCGAGATTCCCGCGCACAAGCTTCGCCTGGCGATCATCCGCCCAGATGACCTCGATGCCGATGCGCGGGGCCGCCTGCACCGCCGGGACCGGCAGGCGGACCTGGTGGCGATCGGCGCGCTCCTTACGCCCGTGTTTGAGGCGTGGCCCAGCGACGAGGACCGGGTCGTCGATGCGTTCCGCACCTGGCTCACCGATGCCGGCTGGACCGTCGTGCCGCCGACGGACCCGTACACCGACCTCGAAGCAGAACGGGACGGCGAACGCATCATCGCCGAAGCGAAAGGGCACACGAGCCAACCCGGAATCGACGCCGACATCGCCTACGGACAGCTATTGCGCCGGATGACCGCGCCCAGAGTGAGTGTGCGGTACGCGCTCGTCGTCCCAACGTCAGGCCTTTCGCACGCCCTCCGCGTGCCGGAGCACGTCCGCGCGAGGCTGGGCATCGCCGTGTACGAGGTGACGGCCGGCGGAACGGTCACCGCACACGGAGCGTGATCACAACAAGGACCGCGAAAGTCGGACCGACGGGTCGCCACCGTCCGGTCCGGCTCCCTACGTCGGCCGCCCGGTTCTTGGAGAAGCGGGCGAGCGGCACCGTTCAGCTATCGCCGGGCTGACGAGCGGCGAGGTAGTCGGACCACCTGTTCTGAGCGAACTGAGCCCAGCGGTAGGCGCTGCTGGCTGTGATGCCGAAGAGATCGCTGACGACGATGGGTGGCAATACGCTGGCCGCTTCGATCACGGCCGTGTTGCGGGCTGAGAGGCTGGGCATGTCGTGCTGGTTCATCAGGTTTTGGAGCACGGGAGAAGCCAGCTGCCGCCGATCTGTCGGGCCGTTTCCTGGTCGGTGACGCGGCCGTGCCGCCGACCGGCGAGGAGGGATTCGACGCCGTGCTGGCGCGCCACCTGGTGTGGACGTTGCCCGATCCGGAGGCCGCGTTGCGGGGGTGGGTCGAACGCCTTCGGCCGGGCGGCCGGCTGGTGCTGGTGGAGGGGCGGTGGCGGGAGTCCGGGCAGAGCGGTGCACCGTATGTCGCGGGGGCGGAGCTGTTGCCGTGGAGCGGCGGAGTCGGTGCGGAGGTTCTGAGGGCCGTTGCCGGACCGCGTCGCCGAACTGCGGATCGAGCCGCTCGACGGCGACGCGGACCTGTGGGGCGGTCCGGTGGACGACGAGCGGTATGCCCTGGTCGCCCGGGTCTGAGTCGGAGCCGGGTGGGCGCCCTGGGATCCAGGGGGCCGGTCGCGTGGTGACTCAAGGTTGCGATTCGATCGCGATTGACAACTGGCTTGCGGCCGGCGGTCGTTCCTGCTGTCAAGGTTGAGTGTCAATGACTGTGCCAGGGGGGCGCTTTGAGCGAGTCTGATCTTGCCTCGACTGTTGTCGGGCTCATGGCGGACGTGGCATCGGGGGTCGTGGGAACCGCCGGTCGGGCCGTGGCGGAGGCTGCGGGGGAGGCTGTTCGCCGGCGGCTCTCGTCGGAGCCGGACGGCCGGGCGGCCGTGGCGGCTTTCGATTCCGGGCCGCAGGAACCGGCCGCGCAGGCGGAGCTGTGCCGGGTCCTGGTGCAAGTGATGTCCGCCGAACCGCCGTTCGTGGTCCAGCTCACGGCACTTGTGCCGATCCCGGCGCCGGCGGCACCACCGGAGCCGACGGCTCCGCCCGCGCCGCCGATGCCGCCGGAGCCGCCGCGGATCGGCCGGGACGGCATCATCATCGACGGCAGGTCCCGCAACACGGGGAATCTGGCGTTGGGCGACCAATTCATCCAGAACGTACGCCGGGGCGATCCCCGGACGATCCTGCTCCTGATCGCCGCCCTGGTCCTCGTGGTGGCCACGGGCTACGGCGGTACCAAGATCCTCACGGACGACTCCCCGGACCGGCCGGCCGCCTCGCCGGCCGCCTCGCCGGGCGCGCCGGAGGGCGCGCCGCCGGGCGCGCCCAGCCAGGCCGGCAGCGCGGGCGGGAATCCGTCGGCCACCGCCGGTCCTTCGTCGTCCGGCCGACCGCGGCCCGAACCGGTCCAGGCCGACCCGCCGGTGAGGTTCACGCCGATCTCCTACGCGTCCCTCGCCGGGGATGACCGCCAGGTCGTCCTGGACGGCCTCAACGTGGTCCTCGTCGAGGGGAGTCAGACGCTGACGTCGCTCGATGTCCGCGACGGCAAGGTGTCGGCCCAGATGACCTCCACCGGACTGCTCCCCACCAAGTCACCGAACGGGCCGTCGACAAAGAGCCTCGGATACGGGCGCCCCGCGGTGGGCACGGCGGGCGGAAAGCGGTTCGCGGTGGCGGCCTTTCCGCTGACCGTCACCGGCCAGGGGACCACCTCCGACCACTACGGCGTCGAGGTCGACATCCTGGACCTGGGTACCGGCAAGGAGGCCGGCCGGGTCACCATCGACGACGGCACGGTCGCACCGGGCGTACCCGTCCTCGTGGGCGTCGCGCGCGGCCGGGCCGTTGTGGTCGTCCCCACCCTGTCCGGCCCTCCCACCAGCTACGCGATCGACCTGGCCACCCGCACGGTCGCCTGGAAGCTGCCGAACTTCGAGGCACAGCTGATCCAGGACGGCACTGTCCTCGGAGTCTCCTCCACGACCGGGAAGTGGGACAACAGCTTCCACGGCATGCCGCTGGAGGTACGGGCGGTGTCCGCAGCCGACAGTACGGTCTTGTGGAAGGCCCTGGCCGAAGAGACGGGTACCGAACTGTCCGAGTTCGCCGCCGACAAGATCCTCGCTCAAACGCGAGAGGGCCTCACGCTGCTGTCCACCGCCACCGGGACGGTCCTGCCGCTGCCGGCCCTGCCCGGGAAGCGCGCGGTGATCAGCAGGTGCTTGTTCGACGGCCGCGCCACGGCCGTGTGCCAGACCGGGAGCGAGGAGGGTGGATGGTTGATCGGCATCGACACGGCCGGAGTCACCGTTCTGTGGCAGATCGGGTACTCGGCCGACGTCGGGGCAAGGGTGGCGCCCTCGCTCACCGGCGCCTGGCACGGAGCGGTCTACGGCCGCACCCAGAAGGGCAAGGCCGTGGTGCTGGACGCCCGGACGGGGAACGACCGGGAGCTCGCCCCGGGCGCTGCCCCCGACCAGATCAACGAGTACGCCGCCTTGGTGGAGGACGACGTCTACCTCTCGGCGGGCTGAACCGGCCCGATCCGATCCGATCCGGCCTGATCCGAGTCGACCGTCCGGCCCGGCCCGGCCGGCCGCCCGCCCGCAGCGTGCCGCGGCCCGGGCGGTCGGCGGATCTGGCCTTCGACGTGGTCCCCGCTGTTGTTGGGTGGGACGGGTCAGGCGGCGGTGCGCTCGTCGGTGGGGCGGCGGCGGAGGCGGGGGTGCTGGAGGGCGGGCGGCAGGTAGGCCTGGTCGAGGGTGCCGATGTCGGTGCCGGGTGGGACGATCTCGTCGATCCGGTCGAGGATGTCGTCGGTGAGTGCGACGTCGGTGCCGGCGAGGAGGTCTTCGAGGTGACTCATGGTGCGCGGCCCGATGATCGCGCTGGTGACGCCGGGGTGGGCGATCGTGAACGCCATGGCGAGGTGGGTCAGCGGCAGGCCCGACTCCTCGGCGAGTGAGATGAACTGCTCGACGGCGTCGAGCCGGCGGTCGTCGTTGAGGTGCTGGAAGAAGCCGGCTCGGCGGAGTTCGTTCGGCCCGCCCTTGCGGACGCGGCCCGTGAGCAGTCCCTGCCCGAGCGGGCCCCAGACCAGCGTGCCCATCCCGTAGCGCTGCGCGGTCGGCAGCACCTCGCGTTCGATGCCGCGGTTGAGCAGCGAGTACGGCGGCTGCTCGGTGTGGAAGCGCTCCAGGCCGCGCCGCTCGGCGGCCCACTGGGCTTCGACGATGTCGGACGCCGGCATCGTGGACGTCCCGATCGCCCGGACCTTCCCGCCGCGGATCAGGTCGGAGAGCGCGGACAGTGTCTCCTCGATGTCCGTGGTGGGGTCCGGCCGGTGAATCTGGTAGAGGTCGATGTGGTCGGTCCGCAGGCGGCGCAGCGAGTTCTCGACCGCGGTCACGATCCAGCGCCGCGAGGCGCCCCGCTGATTGGGGTCGTCGCCCATCGGCATGCTCACCTTGGTCGCCAGGACGACACTGTCCCGGCGCCCCTTGAGCGCCCTGCCGACGATTTCCTCGGAGTCGCGGTAGGCGTCGGCGGTGTCGATGAGGTTGATGCCCGCGTCCAGCGCCCGGTGGATGATGCGGGCCGAGTCCTCGGGGTCGGGGTTGCCGACCGAGGTGGCGAACATCAGAGCGCCGAGCGCATAGGGGCTGACCTTGATGCCGGTGCGGCCGAGCGTGCGGTACTGCATGCGAACCTTGCCTTTCCACGCGAGAAATCCGGTGCTCGGCTCGTCGTACCTGCGGAGCGCCGCCGGTCCGTCGAGCCGGATTCCAGCGTGTGGCGGTGCGGGCGCCGGCGGGAGAGGCGCCCTTGTCCGGGGACGGGCGGTCCCTGGCTGCGCCCGGTTCTTTCGGGCATGGTTGACGGGTGGACAGAACCGAGCTGGCCGACTTCCTGCGCCGCTGCCGCGGCCGACTCACCCCTGCCGACGTGGGGCTGTCGCAGGGCGCGCGCCGGCGCACCCCTGGGCTGCGCCGCGAGGAGGTGGCGCAGCTGGCGGGCATGTCCGCCGACCACTACACGCGGCTGGAGCAGGCCAGGGGTTCGCGCCCGTCCCGCCAGATGCTCGCCGCCGTCGGCCGCGCGCTGCGGCTGTCCGGCGACGAACGCGACCACCTCTTCCATCTGGCCGGCGAGGAGCCCCCGCGCAACCGGCCGGCCACCGAGCATGTCCGCCCCGGCCTGCTCCTCGTCATCGACCGGCTGACCGACACTCCCGCCCAGGTGGTGAGCGACCGCGGCGACATCCTCGCGCAGAACGCGATGGCCAAGGCGCTCCACGGTGACGCGTCCGCCCTCCCCGAGGCGGAGCGCAACGTCGCCTGGCGCTACTTCGCGGACCCGTCCGCGCGGGAGCTCTTCCCGGCCGAGGACCGTGACCGCGCCGCCCGCGCGGCGGTGGCGGATCTTCGCGCCACCTTCGCCCGCCGTCCGGACGACGCACGGCTGGCGGGTCTGGTACGTCGGCTCCGCGCCCGGAGCGAGGAGTTCGCGGCGCTGTGGGAAACCCACGACGTCGCCGTGCGCCGTACCGACGTCAAGCGGTTCCTGCATCCGGTCGTCGGCCCGCTGGAGCTGGACTGCGAGGTGCTGCTCAGCCCGGAGCACGACCAGCGGCTGATCGTCTACACCGCCCGCCCGGGCAGCGAGTCCCACGAGCGGCTGGAACTGCTGCGCGTGGTCGGCCTCCAGGACCTGACCTTCGGCTGAACCACCACGCTTGCTCCGCGGGACCTCCGCTCGCGTGAGCCTGAGCCGGCGGATCCGATCCCGGCGGCGGCGTGGGACGCCGCCGCCGGGGGTCGGGTGCTCAGCGCAGGCCGGCGAAGAGGTCGTCCTCGGGGAGCTCGGCGCCGGTGGTGTCGTGGACCCGGACGAAGGTCTCCACACCCATCAGCTGGGTGAACTTCTCCTTGCCCATCTTCAGGAAGAAGATGTTCTCGCCCTGGCTGGCGTGCGCGGCCAGCGCGTCGAACTTCTGGCCGCCGAATCCGGTGGTGTCCACCCAGGTGGTGATCTCCTCGTCGGGGAGGCCGATCTCGGGCATCTCCGACTCCTCGGGGTCCGGCTCGTCCCACTCCGCGCCGAGTTCGCGCAGGACCTCGCCGAACCGCGCCATCATCGAGCGCGGGGCCGTCGTCCAGTACACCTTCGGTGCCGTGCCGGCCAGCTCCAGCGCCCTCGACGTGATGCGGTTGGCCTGGATGTGGTCGGGGTGGCCGTAGAAGCCGTTCTCGTCGTAGGTCACGACCACGTCGGGCCGGTACTGCCGCATCAGGTCGGCGAGGCGGGCGGCCGCCTCGTCCACCGGGGTCGTCCAGAACGAGCCGGGCGCGTCGTTGGCGGCCCAGCCCATCATCCCGGAGTCCCCGTAGTCGAGCATTTCGAGGTGGTCGACCTTGAGGACCTCGCAGCTGGCCTCCAGCTCCTGACGGCGCATCGCGGCGACGGCCGCCGGGTCGTGTCCGGCCTCGCCGGGCTTGACACCTCCCGGACCGTCTCCGCAGGCGCCGTCGGTACAGGTGACGAGCACCGTCCGGATGCCCTCGGCCGCGTAGCGGGCGAGCACACCCCCCGTACCGGTGGCCTCGTCGTCGGGGTGGGCGTGCACGGCCATCAGGGTCAAGGGCCGGTCGGTCATGGGGATCATCCTTCGGTCTGCCGAGTGTTCGGCCTCAGTGTGCGGCACGGGGCCGACAGGGCACGGTTCGCCGTGCCTCTGATCGACTGTTGGGAACATCGACTGGTGTCAACGACGGCGCCGCCGCCCGCTATTCCGGTTGTTCCGGAGTGCTGGGCCGCCCCGCCGAGGAACGGGTGCGGGAGCGTGGTTCCGAGCGCCGCAACGGCGGCAGGGCCTCGCGCCGAAACGGCGGCAGGGCCTCGCGCCGCAACGGCGGCAGGGCCTCCCGGGACCGGAGGAGTCACGCTCCCGGGTCGCCAAGAGGCCCTGCCGTCATGGTTCCCGGTGCCGTACGGGCCCGGGCCGCTGAGGGGTGGGGTCAGGCCTTGCGGATGGAGTAGGCGACGCCGCTGCCGTAGCAGTTGCTGCTCGAGTAGTAGCTGCTGACCACCCAGCCCGCCGGGAGGGGGGAGAAGGAGCACACGACGGCGGTGACCTGCGTGGTGATCTTGAAGAGGGTGTACGAGATACCGGTGCCCGCGCAGTTGTTGCTGCTGTACGAGCTGGTGACGACCCACCCGGTCGGGATCGGCGTCATGGAGCAGGCGGTGGCGCTGGTGTCGTTGGCCACGTTGTGGAGCGTGTAGCCGACGCCGGTACCCGCGCAGTTGTTGCTGCTGTACGAGCTGGTGATCACCCACCCCGTCGGGATCGGCGTCATGGAGCACGTGCCGACGTTGGTGTCGTTGGCCACGTTGTGGAAGCCGTAGGCCACGCCGCTGCCCGCGCAGTTGCTGGTGCTGTACGAGCTGGTGACCACCCACCCGGCCGGCTTGGGGGAGAAGGAGCAGATGGCGAGGTTGGTCTGCCCGGTCGTGTCGGTGATCGAGTACGAGACGCCGGTGCCGGGACAGCCCCAGCTGCTGTACGAGCTCGTGATGACCCACCCGGCCGGGATGGGGGAGTTGGAACATATGGTCGTGCTGCCGGCGAGCCGCTGCGGGGCCGCCTGCGCCTGCGCGCTCGTGGCGGTCATCACGCCGAGGAGCAGCAGCACGACGGTCAGCAGGTGCGAGGTGTGGGTCCGTAAGGTCTTCATGGCAGGCCTCAGATCTTCTCGGCGACGTACTGCGACTGGTTTTGTGCAGACGAGGTGAACGATTGATACACGGTTCGTTCACACCGGCTGAGATGCTGTCAGAGATCGTCCGGCGGCGCCAGGGTGCGGCCCGCCGCGCGCGACCCTGCCGGGCAGGTCGGATGCCCCGGGCCAATATTTCGATGTGGAAGTGTTTGACGTAGCGGATAACGGCTATCTATAGTTTCGACATCGAAATGTTCGACGCGCAGCAGAGGGAAGGAAGGCTCCATGACCACCCAGCAGAGGTCCGACGCGGAACTCGCCGGACAGCCCGCCGCGTACTGGACCGGCGTCGCCTACGAGGCGCTGATCGCGTTCACCCGGGCCCGACAGCTTGAGAAGGGCTACACCCAGCCCCAGTTCTGGCTGTTGCGCAACCTGTCGGTGAACGACATCTCGCCCGACGGCGAGGGGATGACCGTGGCCGAGCTGCGGGAGGCGATGAAGTCGTACATCCGGCCCGAGGACGACCTGGCGGCGGAATCCGCGGCGCTGGAGGAGCGCGGCTGGCTGAGGCGGGACGCCGAGGACCGGCTGTGGCTCACGGAGGAGGGGGAGCAGGCCCGGGTGGACCTCTCGCGCAATGCGCCCGCGATCCGTGCCGCCCTCCACGAGGGCATCGATGACGCGGACTGCGTCGTCGCGCTGAAGGTGCTCGGTCAGCTGATCCGCAACGCGGGCGGGACGGCCCCCTGACGGGCCGATGGGGCGACGGGGCGACGGAGGTTCCCGTAGGGTGATCAACGGCTCGGCCGGCGGGCGCTGTTCGGCGTCCGCGGCCGGCCGTGTGCTCAGTCTTCGAGGGCTCCTGGGAGGAAGTCTCATGACGCAGGACCGGCCGGTCGTCTCGGACGAGGCGGCGCGCATCACGCTCCCCGCACCGCGGACGCCCTCCCCTCGCGAGGCGCCGTCGTTGAACTGGGGGGTGATAGCCCCCGGGTGGATCGCGGGCGCCTTCGTGGAGGCGCTGCAGAAGTACACCGAGCAGCGGGTCGTGGCCGTCGGCTCGCGGGACACCGGGCGCGCCCGCGCGTTCGCCGACCGCTTCGGCATACCGAGGGCCTACGGGAGTTACGCGGAGCTCGTCGAGGACGCCGAGGTCGACATCGTCTATGTCGCGTCGCCGCACTCGGGCCACTTCGAGCACGCGATGTTGGCGGTCGAGGCGGGCCGGCACGTACTCGTGGAGAAGGCGTTCACCCGCAACGCCCGCGAGGCCGAGGAGCTGATCGAAGCGGCCCGCAAGCGCGGGGTGTTCCTCATGGAGGCGATGTGGACGCGCTTCCTGCCCCACGTCGACGTGGTCCGCCAGGTGGTCGAATCCGGCCTGCTCGGCGAACTCCAGACCGTCGTCGCCGACCACGGACAGCGGATGGAGCCCGACCCGGCGAGCCGCCTCTACGCCCCCGAGCTGGCCGGCGGGGCGCTCCTGGACCTCGGCATCTACCCGGTCTCCTTCGCGTCCATGGTGCTCGGAGAGTTCACCTCGGTCACCGCGGTGGGCACGAAGACCTTCACCGGGGTCGACGGCCAGGCGTCGATCGTCGTCACTGGCGAATCCGGAGCGCACGGCGTGCTGAACACGTCGCTCTTCGCCGTGACGCCGACCACGGCGTCCATCTCGGGAACGCAGGGCCGGCTGGAGATCGACGGCATGTTCTTCACCCCCAACCGGGTGCGTCTCATCGGCCGGGACAACGAAACCATCGACACCTTCACCCCGACCCCGCGCGACGGGGGCCTGTGCTACCAGGCGGCCGAAGCGGCCCGGTGCATCAGCGAGGGACGGCTGGAGTCCGACCTGATGCCGCTCTCCGAGACGCTGTACCTCATGCGCGTCCTGGACGGAGTCCGCCGGGACCTGGGAGTCGTCTTCCCCGGGGAGTGACCCGCCTGCGCCCGCCCGCCCGCCCGCGCCCGCCCGACGGCCCGCCCGCCCGGGGCGCGGTCGCTTGGGCTCCCGTCCGCCGGGGCGCGGGTGACCTCGCCCGCGCCCCGGCGGAACGGACAGCGGCCGAGATCGGCGTTCGGTGTTCAGCGGCCCACGGGGTCAGACCGGCGGCAGCAGATCGCTCTCGCTGACGGTGTACGTCAGCGGGGGGTAGCTGAAGTCCGTTTCATGGTTCTCGCGGCGTCGCAGTCGGTAGAACTCGCGCCGCTGCTCCTCGTCGGCCGAGGTGAGGCGCGCGCCCTGCGGGAGGTGTGCGTGCCCGTCGTGAAACCGGAGGAGGGTCTTGGACGTTCGGAAGGTCACGCCCAGCCACTGGTTCTCCGCCGTCCGGGCGGGTGTGTCCAGGACGATCTTGTGCCTGAGCCGCTGGTTCGACGCGACGGAGAACGCGACAACGCCGTTGTGGAGGAGGGGGATCTCGAACTTCTCGCCGTCGGGCCCCTTCGGCTCGAAGATCAGCTTCCTCGGCGGGCCCGCCTCGGGATCCTGGTAGCAGGAGAAGACGGCGATGAACGACTCGTCGGCCAGATCGAGGGCCTGGTCGGAATGGCCGCCCATGGTGGTGTAGGCGTTCGTGTAGATCTCGATGAGGGCGTTGTTGAAGCCGACCGGAAGCCCCGCATGTTCCTGGATCCGTCGCGCCAGCCGTTCGTGCACCGCCCGGAAACGCTGCATCGGGGTGCCGTACTGAGTGGTGGTGCGGACGAGGGGCACGCCGCCCGCCCCGTCGATCCTGGTGAGCGTGGCACCTCGTCGGCCCTTCCCCACGTCCTCCAGGCGGGCCGAGGCGGACAGCTCCGCGAAGAGGTTCTCCTCGGTGGGCAAGGTGCACGAGAGGATCTCGTCCGAGAAGCTAGGCGCGGGGGGCAAGGTAGTCTCCCGTGTTCATGCTGAAGAGGAATTCGTCGCCGTAATCGATGAAGGACGAGGACCTGTTCTCCTCGGCGTACAGCCCGCGCAGCTCGTCCATGCCGGCCGCTGTGGGTGGCCCCAGCTCCACCAGCTCGCCGGCCGCCTTGAGGAACGTCCGGCCGTTGCGGTGAACGGCTTCGGTGCTCGAACAGCGCACCACGTAACCCAGACGGGTCGGGAGCAACTCGGCGTCCAGCGCCGAGGGCCGGATCTCATGCGTGTACAGGCGGTTGGTGGAGAGCGGCATGAAGAACACGGAGCCGGGGTGGAGGGTCACGGTGAACTGCGGCGGGAGCGCGGCCCCGTCGCGTTCTCCGGCCGACTCCTTGAGGCGGAAGTGGAGCCTGGTCAGCCCGCTGGCACCCTTCAGGCCGTAGTCGAAGGCGTCGTCGGCCAGGGGCTGCAGCTTGTCGAGCCCGTCGTAGAAGGTGCAGAAGGCCATGATCCCGTTGACGGGCATGTCCTTGGTCTTGTCGGCATGGGCCGAGATCCTGGCCTTGGACTGCTTGCGCCCGGTCGTGGCAGGGGTGTTGTGGTAGATCTGGGCGAGGACGTGGTTCAGCGGTGCCTGGTCCCGGAAGACGGTGGCGGCCTCGCGGTTGAGGGCCTCGACGATCCGGGTGTCGGTCGGGCGGAAGCCCTCGGTCGGCCCCGAGAGGTTCGTGGAGCACCGGAGCAGGCGGAAGTGCAGGTCGTCGCCGTCCCGCGTGACGGGCGTCAGGTAGATTCCGCTGCGGTGGGCCGTGCCGGGCTTGGTGGACTCCGTCAGGGACTGGAACGCGTGCTCCGAGCGGATCCGTCCGAAGTGGTCGGCGTCGAGGCCGAAGAAGCGGCGGTAGTACACGCCGACGCCGTGCACGCGGACGGGGACTCGGCCGCAGTCGACGAGGGTCCACGATCCGTCCACGTTCTCGTGGTGCCCGTGCGACAGCTCCCGGACGACGAACACCCGCTCGGCCGCTCGCAGTTGGCGTCCGCTGATCCCGGAAACGTCACCGCATAGGTAGACGGTCCTCCCGGTGAGGTCGGGCGCGGCGGAAGAAGCAAGGTCCTCCGGCGTGATGACGGACCCGAAGAACTCCCCGACCACGTCGTCGTCGTGCAGCGTCGCCGGCGCGACCAGGATGTTGCTCGCATCCTCGACGCGGGCTTCTCCCGGCTCCGTGCTGTACCTCAAGCTGTGCCTGCCGTTCGCGGATCTGGGTGGATTGCTCAAAACCGTGATGCTCTCACGGGGGCTCGACGGCGGACAACGCGCTCGCCCCCGCGTCGGTTCAGTGGGAGACGGCGGCGACGAGTTCGACCTCGTAGCCGTCGGCGTTCTCCAGGTACGCGGCGTAGGAGTCCGGCCCGCCCGCGTGGGGGTGGCGGTCGGGGAACATCAGGGTCCAGCCGTGCTGCGGGGCCTCCGCGACCAGGGCGTCCAGCGTGGCGCGGTCCTGGACGTGGAAGGCGAGGTGGTTGAGCCCGGGGCGGCA
Organism: Kitasatospora misakiensis; assembly: GCF_042656005.1. Lineage (NCBI taxonomy): Bacteria > Bacillati > Actinomycetota > Actinomycetes > Kitasatosporales > Streptomycetaceae > Kitasatospora > Kitasatospora misakiensis. The sequence goes on from NZ_JBHSOF010000016.1 coordinate 13,048, forward strand.
GCGCTCGTGGCGGTCGGCGGTGAGAGCGGGGGACTGTTCGATCACCACATAGGTGGGGCCGAGGCGCCAACTGCGACCGTCCGGCCAGCTCTGGTGGAGGGTGTGGCCGAGCGCTTCGAGCAGCCAGCCGAGGGAGGCGACGGCGCGCCCGAGGTCGGGCACCCAGAGCTCGACATGGTGCAGGGTGCCGGTGGCGGGCGGAGTACGGAGGTCGGCGATGTCGCTCATCCGACCATCCAACCCAAAGGACGACCCTCTGGCCACCGGGATTCGATCCCGGTGGCCGGTGGCCGGTGGCCGGTGGCCGCATGCCGGTTGTCGGAACAGTGGTGCGCGGCGGGCCGGATGTGACAGGGCCCCGCCACCCGGGGGAGTGGTGGCGGGGTCCTGCCGGCTCGGGGTGGGGTGCGGTCGGGGGTCAGCCCCGGGGGACGGCCTTGGTCCACCAGCCGCCCCAGTTGCCGCCGGTGTCGCGGTCGCGGAAGAGGTCCGCGCCGATGGTGAAGGACCGCGCGCCGATGCTGAACGCGTTCCCCTTCCGGTTCACGATCTTGACCTTGTTGGCGAAGTCGTGGTCGCCGCCCAGCGACATCCACGCGGCCTGCGCGCCCTTCGGCGGGAACCAGGTCGTCCACACGTTGGAGTCGGTGCCGATCACGAACAGCTGCTTGGTGCCGTCGGAGAGGGTGACGTAGGTCTTGCCGTCCCCGTAGTCGCCGCCGCAGAAGAACGTGCCGCCGTTCGCACTGCAGGACTTGGGCCGGGGCGCCGGCTGGGCCTGGCCCCGGTCGTCGCCCTGGCTCTGCGCGAGGGCCGGGGACGAGCCCAATCCGATGGCGCTCATGGCGGCGAGCGCCACGGCGGCGGTCTTGATCCTGTTCATCACTGCTCCTGGGAGGTGCCGGCGGAACGCGGGAAGCGTGGGCCGAGCAGCGGCCCGCCGTCAGCTTCGGCCGACGGCTGACCGAGCGTCAACGCATCCGGTGGCGGATGCCCTCGGCGCGGACCGTCGGTGCCTCTACGGGCATGAATGACCGCGACATTGAACCGTTCCGGCCCGCCGCCCCCGGGCCTGACCCCTCCTCACAAAGGGCCGCGAAAAATCCGTGGACGGACCGACGGAGGACCACGTACTGTGTGGATCCACGCCTTGAGACGAACGGAAGGAGGCGAGTGCCGTGCGGTTCATACCTATACCCAGCGCTCCCTCTTCCGCTGTCCCGGCGTGATGCGCGAATTCTGACCGGGAGCGCTCCAAGCAGCCTGTATCCCGGAGGAATCCATGACCGATCTGGTCATCCGCGCGCTCTCCGCGAGCGACGCCCAACTCTTCGACGCACTCCCCGACCCCCTCGGCGCCCGTGAGGGCCACCGGCGCACCCGGTTCCGCCCCGACTGGAAGCGCGTCGCCCTGCGCGACGGCGAGGTCGTCGCACGCGGCGCGTGGTGGGGCGGCCCCGACGACGCGGAGCCCGTCAACATCAACTGGTTCGACGTCGCCGAGGGCGAGGAGGAGGCCGGCGCCGAACTCCTGCGCTCCGCTCCCCGGCAGGTCGAACTCGAAATCAACCTGCCCGGCGGCTGGCGGGAGGACACCGATCTGCGCGCCGCCGCCGAGGCGCGCTTCGCCGCCGCACGGGCCGCGGGGTACGAACTCCTGGTGGAGCGCTTCCTCTACCGCTGGACCCCCGAGCGGGGTCTGCCCCAGCGGCCCGGACGCCTGCGCTTCAGGGCCGAACCCCACGACACCGTGTTCTTCGACGCGCTGCGCCGCATCCACTCCGCCACCCTGGACGCCCACGCGCTCAGGGCCGTCGGGGAGGGCGGCCTCGACCAGGCCGCCCAGGAGGAGCTCGACTTCTTCCACTGGTGCCCCTCCCCACGGGAGTGGTGGCAGACCGCCCACACGCCGGAGGGCGAGCTGGCCGGCATCCACATCCCGGCCCACAACCCCTCCGGCCCGACCATCGGCTTCATCGGAGTCGTCCCCGAACAGCGCGGTCGCGGCTACGCCTACGACCTCCTCGCGGAGTGCACCCACGTCCTCGTCGAGCAGGGCGCGGAGTTCATCACCGGAGCGACCGACCGGGGCAACTTCCCCATGGCCGCGAACTTCGCCAGGGCCGGCTTCCCCGTCGTCCGTGAACGCGTCAACTTCCATCCGGCCGGCCAGTCGGCCTAGCGAGCGGTAGCACGCGGTGAGCGGCCCCGGTCCGAAGGCAGGACCCCAGGACCGGGCCGCTCACCGGCGCCCGGCGGCGGCTGCGGGCCGCCGTCGTCGCCTGGCCAGGTGGCCGGCGACCATACGGGGGCGCCCGGGATGTGGCCCGCCTCCATGGGACGGAGGTTCCGGCCGACCTAACCTGTCGCCCACCGGACCCCGGGGTATGAAGGAGCGTGGACGCGGTATGCGCAGGAACGGACTCGGCAGGCGGAGGGGTTGGGGCGGGCTGCTCGCGGGCGTACTGGTGCTGATCGGTGCGGTCGTCCCGTCGGGGCGGGCCGCGGCGGCGGTGCCGGCCCATCTGACCCTGGAAGCCAGCTACAGCAGTGTCGCCAACGGCTGGGACCGCGTCGAGCGGTACCTGGACACCACCCCCGGCTTCCGCCAGGAGCAGTACCCGCCCGACGGCCGCGGCGACCAGGACGGCCAGCGGCTCACCTTCTTCGGCGGGGTGAAGCAGCCCTACTCCGGCCGGTTCCTGCTCTACTCGGCCCCGGGCTGGAACACCAGCGCGCACGAGGTCCCGGTGCTGCTGGTGCACGGCGCCAACGACAACCCGGACCGGGCCTGGGCCAATCCCGGCGAGTCCGGCGGCTACGGGTGCGGTTCCGCCTCCTGCCCGAAGACCGGGCTGATGCAGTACCTGACCGCCCGCGGCTACCGGGTCTTCGCGGTCGGCTTCGCGCACAAGCAGGGCGACAACCTGCTGCAGGCACAGGAGGTCGGCGACGCCGTCGCGCTGATCCGCGGCAAGCTCGGCGTCCCCCAGGTGGACGTCGTCGGCTGGAGCAAGGGCGAGATGTCCGCGCGCTCCTACGTGTCCTCGGTCAAGCCGTCCTGGGGCCGCCCGTACGCGGGGGACGTGCGCAAGCTGATCACCCTCGGCGGGCCGAACGGCGGCTACGACTACCCCTTCGCCCACGGCTGGGCGCACGACTTCTCGATCTGGCCCCAGTGCGGCGGCGCGGTCAACGCCCCCTCGCCGCACCTCCGCGTGACCTGCTACGGCACCTACACCGCGCACCCCGAGTTCTCCTTCGCCCCCACGGGTGGCCAGGACGTCTACCCCGGGCAGCGGCAGATGCTGGCCCGCTGGGACTCCGCCGTCGGCATCGACCAGACCCAGCAGGACTGGTACACCACCTACTACGGCGGACAGGGCTTCTACACCGACGGCGGCGGCATCCAGGCCGCGATCGACGCCGGATCGCTCATCGCCCCGCTGCACCGGGCCGGGGTGCCCGCCTCGGTGACGACCTACCTCCTGGCGGGCGGCGCGCCCAGCGTCGTCGGCATCCTCAACGAGAACCGCGGGCCCAGCGACGGTGTGGTCCTGGTGGCCAGCGCCCTGGACACCACCGGCGTCGCCACCGTCGGCGGCACCGCGCTGATCGCCCTCGCCAACCACCTGCAACTCGGCTGGGACGGCGCGGCGAGCGCGCAGGTCGCCGGCTGGCTGAACTGAGGAGCTGCCGGATGATCGTCGACCGACCGGTCGTCACCGACCGACTGACCGTGAACCACGCCGAGATCGAGGGCCGCACCGGGGAACCCGTGGTCCTGGTGCACGGAAACATCTCCTCCGGCGTCTTCTGGCACCCGACCATGGCCGAACTCCCGGCCCGCTACCGCCCGCTGGCGCCCGACCTGCGCGGCTTCGGCGGTACCGAGCCACTGCCGGTGGACGCCACCCGGGGCCTGCGCGACCACAGCGAGGACCTGCTCTCCTGGTTCCGGGCGCTGGCCCTCGGCCCGGTGCACCTGGTGGGCTGGAGCATGGGCGGCGGCGTGGCGCTGCAACTGCTGCGCGACCACCCGGAGCTGGTCCGCTCGCTCACCCTGGTCAACCCGGTCCCCCCGTACGGCTTCGGCGGCACCCACGGGGTGGACGGGCGGCTCAACTCGCCCGACGGCGCGGGCTCTGGGGCCGGCACCGCGGCCGCCGACTTCGTCCGGCTGCTGGGCGAGGGCGAACCGGGCGCCGAGTCGCCGTTCGCACCGCGCTCGGTCCTGGACACCGCCTACGTCAGCGAGCCGCTGGCCGAGCCGGACCGCTACGTGGCCGCGATGCTGACCACCCGGACCGGGGAGGACCACTTCCCGGGCGACAGCCGTCCGAGTGCGGCCTGGCCGGGCTTCGGTCCGGGCGAACGCGGGGTGCTCAACTCGATCGCACCGACCCACTTCCGGATCGACGACCTCGACGCGGTCACGCCGAAGCCGCCGATCCTGTGGATCCGGGGGTCGGCCGACGTGATCATCTCCGACACCTCGCTGTTCGACGTGGCCCACCTGGGAGCGCTCGGGGTCGTCCCGGGCTGGCCCGGCGCGGACGCCTGTCCGGCCCAGCCGATGGTCGCCCAGACGCGCGGCGCCCTGGCGCGCTACGCCGCCGCGGGCGGCCGGGTGCGGGAGGTGGTGGTGGACGGAGCCGGGCACAGCGTGCACCTGGAGCGGCCGAAGGAGTTCCTGGCGGCGCTGGTGGCGGTACTGGACGAGGCCTGATGACGGTGCTGGACGGGACCGCGACCAGCACCGCCAGGTGCGGTCCCGCCCTCAGCCCTCAGCCCTCAGCCGCGCGCCCGCCGCTACCGGACCGCCGTGCCGGCCCAGGCGCGGTTGCCGAGCAGCGTCTTGACGTCCGAGGCGAACCCGTTGTCGGGGTTCACCTGGAACCCGAGCTCGTAGAGGGTGTCCCTGTCCCACCCGGTGGTCAGCAGGCGCACGGGGACGTCGCCGGGGTGGGCCTGGAGGGCTAGCTTGAGCTCGGCGACGATCTCGGGGGTGATCCGGGCGGCCGGGACGGTGATCTGCACCGGCGGCTTGGTGCCGAGCTCGGCGGAGGAGACGTCGAGGGTGGTGAGCTCCTGCCCGAAGATGCTCAGCGAGCCGTCGCGCTCGTTGAGCCGGCCGCGGACCGAGACGACGTTGTCCTCGATCATCTGCTCGGCCATCAGGTTGTACGTGGCGGGGAAGAACAGCACCTCGACCGAGCCGTCCCGGTCGGCGACGGTGATGATCGCCCACGCGTTGCCGGCCTTGTTGATCCGGCGGTCCACGGCGGTGATGAGGCCGGAGAGGCGCACCTCGCCCTCGGTCCGCCCGGAGCCGAGCAGGTCGGCGATCGAGGTGTCGCGGTTCTGGGCGAGGATGTGCTCGGCACCGTCGAGCGGGTGGCTGGAGACGTAGAGGCCGAGCATCTCGCGTTCCAGGGAGAGGAGTTGGCGGCGCGGCCATTCGCGGTCGGTGAGCTGGAAGTCCAGCCCGATGCCGCCGCCCTCCTCGGCGTCGAGCGCGCCGAAGAGGTCGTCCTGGCCGATCGCCTGCTGCTTCTTCACCCCGGTGACGGCGTCGATCGCGCTCTCGTGCACGGTGCTCAGCGAGAGCCGGGTGTGCCCGAGCGAGTCGAACGCGCCCGCCTTGACCAGGGAGTCGACGGTGCGCTTGTTGCACACCACCAGCTCGACCTTGTCCAGGAAGTCGGGGAAGGAGGTGTACTTGCCCTTCTCGGCCCGGGTGGCGACCAGCGATTCGATGACCGGGACGCCGACGTTGCGCACCGCCTTGAGGCCGAAGCGGACGTCGCTGCCGACGGCGGTGAAGTCGACCACCGACTCGTTGACGTCGGGGGAGAGGATCCGGATGCCCATCTGCCGGCACTCGGCCAGGTACACCGCCATCTTGTCCTTGTCGTCGGCGACCGAGGTGAGCAGGGCGGCCATGTACTCGGCGGGGTAGTTGGCCTTGAGGTAGGCGGTCTGGTACGAGACCAGCCCGTAGGCGGCGGAGTGCGATTTGTTGAAGGCGTAGCCGGCGAACGGGACCAGGACGTCCCAGACGGCCTGGATGGCCTCGTCGGAGTAGCCGCGCTCCTTGCACCCGGCGTGGAAGGGCACGAACTCCTTCTCCAGAACCTCCTTCTTCTTCTTGCCCATCGCCCGGCGCAGCAGGTCGGCCTGGCCGAGCGAGTACCCGGCGAGCACCTGGGCCGCTCGCTGGACCTGCTCCTGGTAGACGATCAGTCCGTAGGTCGGGCCGAGGACGTCCGCCAGCGGGGCCTCCAGCTCGGGGTGGATCGGGATGATCTCCTGCTGGGCGTTCTTGCGGAGCGCGTAGTTGGTGTGGGAGTTCATGCCCATCGGGCCGGGCCGGTAGAGCGCGGAGACGGCGGAGATGTCGGCGAACTCGGTGGGCTTCATCAGCTTGAGCAGGGCGCGCATGGGGCCGCCGTCGAGCTGGAACACGCCGAGGGTGTCGCCGCGGGCGAGCAGCTGGTAGGTGGTGGGGTCGTCGATCGGGATCTTCTCGATGTCGACGTCGACACCCCGGTTGGCCTTCACGATCTTGATGCAGTGATCGATGATGCCCAGGTTCCGCAGACCCAGGAAGTCCATCTTGATCAGGCCCATGGCTTCGCACGACGGGTAGTCGAAGCCGGTGATGATCACGCCGTCCTTGTCCCGCTTGTGCAGCGGGATCAGTTCGAGCAGAGGGGTGGAGGAGAGGATGACGGCGGCGGCGTGCACGCCGGTGCCGCGGATCAGGCCCTCGATGCCCCGGCCGGTGTCGATGATCTTCTTGACGTCGGGCTCGTTGTCGTACAGCGCCCGGATCTCGGTGCCCTCGTTGTACCGGGGGTGCTTCTCGTTGAAGAGGTCGGCCAGCGGGACGCCCTTGCCCATGACGTCCGGCGGCATCGCCTTGGTGATCCGGTCGCCCATCGCGAAGGGGTAGCCGAGGATGCGGTTGGCGTCCTTGACGGCGGCCTTGGCCTTGATCGTGCCGAAGGTGTTGACCTGGGCGGTGTAGGCGGAGCCGTACTTGTCGGTGACGTAGCGCACCATCTGGTCGCGCTGGCGGTCGTCGAAGTCGATGTCGACGTCCGGGGGGTTGATGCGCTCGGGGTTGAGGAACCGCTCGAACAGCAGGTCGTGCTCCAGCGGGTCGAGCTGGGTGATGCCGGTCAGGTAGGCGACCATCGAGCCGGCCGCCGAGCCACGGCCGGGCCCGACCGGGATGCCGTTGTCCCGGCCGTACTGGCAGATGTCGGCGACCACGAGGAAGTAGGCGTCGAACCCCATCGGGGTGATCACGCTCATCTCCAGCTCGACCCGGTCGAGCACCTCCTGGGAGGGGCTGTCGCCGTAGCGGTGCTGGAGGCCCGCGGCGATCTTCTTGCGCAGGTACGAGGCCTGGCTCTCACCCTCGGGCACGTCGAACTGCGGCATCCGGTCGACGTAGGTGAACACCTCCTCGTACGACTCGACCCGCTCGGCGATCGCGAGGGTGTTGTCGCAGGCCTCCGGCAGCTCGCGGAAGAGCTCGCGCATCTCGGCGGCGGTCTTCACGTAGTAGCCGGTGCCCTGGAACTTGAACCGGTTCGGGTCGTCCTTGTTCTTGCCCACGCCGACGCAGAGCAGGCTGTCGTGGGCGTCGGCCTGGTCGGCGGTGACGTAGTGCGAGTCGTTGGTGGCCAGCAGCGGGATGTCCAGCTGCTTGGCGAGGCGCAGCAGGTCGGCGCGGACCTGGCGCTCGATGTCCAGGCCGTGGTCCATCAGCTCCAGGAAGTAGTTCTCCTTGCCGAAGATGTCCTGGTAGGCGCCGGCGGCCTTGACCGCCTCCTCGTACTGGCCGAGCCGCAGCCGGGTCTGCACCTCGCCCGAGGGGCAGCCGGTGGTGGCGATGATGCCCGCGGCGTTGGCGGCGATCAGCTCGCGGTCCATCCGGGGCTTCATGTAGTAGCCCTCCATCGACGCGAGCGAGGAGAGCTTGAAGAGGTTCCGCAGCCCGGTCGGGTTCTGCGCCCACATCGTCATGTGGGTGTAGCGGCCGCCGCCGGAGACGTCCTTGCCGCCCTCGCCGTCGGCGCCGCTCGGGCGCTGCCCGCCGGGGGACCAGAACACCTGCTTCTTCAGGAACCGGGAGGAGGGCGCGACGTACGCCTCGATGCCGATGATCGGCTTCACCCCGGTCTTCGCGGCGGCGTGGAAGAACTCGTACGCGCCGAACATGTTGCCGTGGTCGCTCATCGCGATGGCCGGCATGCCCTGGCGCTCCGCCTCGGCGAACAGCTTCCCGTTCTTCGCCGCCCCGTCCAGCATCGAGTACTCGGTGTGGACGTGCAGGTGCGTGAAGCTGTCGGACACGGCGCTGGGCTCCTCGGCAGGACGGCAGGACGGCAGGACGGCGGTATGGGCGGTACGGCCATACGGCGGTACGGGCAAGCGACCCAGGCTAGTCGGTCGGCGGGCACGACACGCCGCGCCGGGGCTCCCGGTCGCGCTGCTCCGGTGATCGTCCGGCGACGATTCCGTGACCTTGATCCCACCCGCGGGCGGGCCCGGGACCGATACGGTCGGCTCCGGGGCGCGTGAGGCGTGGACGTCGCGCCGGGCGTCGAGGGGAGCGTGGGGGCATGCAGCCGCTGGCAGCGGACGATCCGCGGCAGGTGGGCGCGTACCGGCTGCTGAGGCGGCTCGGCGCGGGCGGGATGGGCCGGGTCTACCTGGGCCGGACGGCGGGCGGGCGGATCGTGGCGGTCAAGGTGGTCCGCCCTGACCTGGCCGGGGACGCCGACTTCCGGGCCCGGTTCCGTCAGGAGGTCGCGGCGGCCAGGCGGGTCGGCGGGGCCTGGACGGCGCCGGTGCTGGACGCGGACACCGAGGGCGGGCACCCCTGGGTGGCCACCGGCTACGTCGCCGGGCCCGCGCTGCTCTCCGCCGTGCGGGAGTTCGGACCGCTGCCCGAGCCGGCCGTGCGGTCCCTGGGCGTCGGCCTGGCCGAGGCGCTCGCCCAGGTGCACGGGCTCGGCCTGGTGCACCGGGACGTCAAACCTTCGAACGTGCTGCTGACCCTGGACGGCCCGCGGCTGATCGACTTCGGCATCGCCCGCGCGCTGGACGCCACCACCGTGCTCACCCAGTCCGGCCAGGTGGTCGGCTCGCCGGGGTTCATGTCGCCGGAGCAGGCGAACGGACTGCCCGCCGGGCCGGCCGGCGACGTCTTCTCGCTCGGCGCGGTGCTCGCGTACGCGGCGACGGGCACGATGCCGTTCGGCTCCGGGGTGAGCGCGCCCGTCCTGCTCTACCGGGTGGTGCACGAGGAGCCGGACCTCGCCGGGTTGGCGCCGGGGCCGCTGCGCTCGATCGTGCTCGACTGCCTGGCCAAGGATCCGGCCGCGCGTCCGACGCCGGGGCGGCTGAGGGAGTGGCTGGACGGTGACGGCTCGGCCGCCGCCCGGCTGGGGCACGGGGACTGGCTGCCGCAGGGGCTGGCGGCGGCGGTCGGACGCAGTGCGGTGCAGCTGCTGGAGCTGGAGGAGGTGCGGGAGGAGGCCGCCACGGGGAGCAGGGCTGCGCCCGGGTTCGGACCGGCGGTACCGCCGGTGCCGCCCGGCTTCGGCCCGGTCCCGCACCTGGCCCCACCGCCGTCGATACCGGCCACGAGGCCGGTCTATGTGAGGGCCCCGCAGTCGCCGCGCGGCCGAGCGGGGCTCGGCGCGTTGGCGTCCGCGGTGACCGTCGTACTGCTGGCGGGCGGCGGGTACCTGTGGGTCCAGAAGCTGCGGGACGACGACCGGCGGACCGGCGGTCCGGGCGCAGCCTCGAAGCCGACGCCCTCCGCCCCGGCCACCGGTGCGTCGGGTTCGCCGTCCGCCCAGCCCACGGGCGAATCGCCGTCCGCCCCGGCCGCGCGCGAGACGACGTCCGACGGCCCGGCCTCGGAGAGCCCCGACCCCACCGACGAGGGCTCCGAGCCCTCCCCGTCCGCCACCGACCCGGGGCCGGGCGTCATCCCGGCGAAGTTCCTCGGCACCTGGACCGGCGAGCGCAAAGCCGCCAACGGGGACGTCCTCACCCTCACCCTCACGCTCGCCCAGTCGGCGCCGAGCGAGAGGAAGAGCAGGATCCGGTCCGAGTCGGCGAAGACCGGCACCTGGTGCGAGAGCGCCTGGACGCTCGGCTCCGCCGACGAGTCCCGGGTCGTCTACGCCTCCCGGCTGACCGGCTCCTCGCCCGGCGAACGCTGCGCCTCCGAGAGCTCGACGTACCGGGTGGTGATGATGACGCCGGACGACACGCTCCGGTACAGCGTGGAGCTGGCCAAGCCGGAGGAGTACGTGGTGCTGCGGAAGAAGGGCTGACGCCCGCGCGGGAAGGCCCTGCCGCGGGAAGGCCCCTCACCCCCGCCGTTCCCGGTGGTAGGCGACGTACCGGTGCAGCCCCTGCCGATTGGACGGGAGGGTACGGGCGTCGGCGAGGGCGGCGAGTTCGGCGGCGCGGGTGGTGCTGAAGCGGGCGGCGGCGTCCTCGAAGGACATCGGTGAGCGGTCGGGCCGGGCCGTCGGCACCGGCAGCAGGGCCAGCGCCCCCGCGAGCCGCCGGTTGTCGGCGTCGGCGGCCGCGGCCCGATGCACGGCCTGCCAGAAGTCCCGGTACTCGACCCGGCGCAGGCCGAAGGTGGTGCCGAAGGCGCCGAGCACGTCGTCCAGGCGCAGCGGGCCGGGGCGCAGCAGGTGGAAGTAGCCGGGCCGGCGGTGGCTGACGGCGGCGACCAGCAGCCGTCCGACGTGGTCGACCGGGGTGTAGTCGGTGGCCAGGTCGCTGGTGAACCAGGCACCCACCCGCAGGCAGGCCTGGACGAGCAGTTCGACCCGGGAGTCGGGATTGGGGATTCCGGTGCGGGTGGCCGGCATGACCTCGCCGAGCCGGTGCACCGCGACCGCCATGCCGCGGTCGGCGGCGGTCTGGAGCAGGCGTTCGGCGACCCATTTGGACTGGCCGTAGCCGGTGTCGGGCGTGTGGCTCGCCGGGACCGGCCGTTCGAGGACCGAGCCGGCGCCGCTCGGGTCCGGCGGGCAGGCGGCGAGGGTGGAGACGAAGTGCACGGTCTTGGGCCGGCCGGTGGCGGCGAGCCGCAGGAGTTCCACCGTCCCGGTCACATTGGTGCGGCGGTGGGCGCGGTAGCCGCGCACCAGGTTGACCATGGCGCCGGCGTGCACCAGGGTGTCGAGCTGATCGGCCAGCCGGTGGTGGTCGGCCCGGTTCAGGCCGAGCCGGGGGCTGCTCAGATCGCCGGGTACGGCGACGATCCGGTGGCCGGTGCCCTCGCGCCACAGCCGGTACCGGTGCAGGGCGTCCGCCACTCGACGGCGCGCCTCGTCGGGGCCGTCCGCGCGGACCAGGCAGTGGACGGTGGCGTCGGTCCGGTCCAGCAGGTCGTGCAGCAGCTGGGCGCCGACGAAGCCGGTCGCGCCGGTGAGCAGCAGGTGCCGGGGCGGTCCGGCGGGGGTGCCGGTGGGCCGGATGTCGGCGGGCAGGGTCAGGTCGCCGACGGGCGCGGCGGTGACGAACGCCGCGGTGGCGGCCGGGGTGGCGGGCAGGGCGCGGCCGCCGTCGAGCGCGGCGGCCTGGAGCGCGATGGTCGGCGCGTGGACGATGTCGCGGATCGAGAGCGGGGTGTCGAAGCGGGCGGAGACCGCGAGGGCGAGCCGCTGGGCGCGGAGCGAGTCGCCCCCGCTGTCGAAGAAGTCGGCGTCGGCGCTGGTGACGGGTTCCGGCAGCAGGGCGTTCCACAGCTCGGCGAGGGCGCGTTCGGTGCTGCTCCCGGTGGCGGCCCAGCCGTTCGGTTCGATCGGCGCGGGGGTGTCGAGGAGTCGGGCGAGGGCTTTGCGGTCGGTCTTCCCGTTGCCGTTCACCGGTACCGCGTCGAGCTTGACGAACCGCTTCGGGACGAGCTCCGCCGGCAGCAGCGCGCGGACGTACGACCTGAGATGACGCTTCGTCAGATCACGGCGCAGGGTGACGAACGCGGCCAGGTACTGCCCTCCGCCGTCGTCGCCGACCAGCACCTTGGCCTCGCGCACCGAGGGGTGCGAGCTGATCGCGTGCTCGATCTCGGAGAGCTCCACCCGGACGCCGCCGATCTTCACCTGCTGGTCGCGCCGGCCGTCGAAGTGGAGGAGCCCGTCCGGGCCGTAGTGGCCGAGGTCGCCGGTGCGGTACATCCGCTTCCCGGACAGCTCGGGGAAGGGGTTCTCGACGAAGGCGAGGGCGGTGCGGTCGGGGTCGCCGAGGTAGCCGGTGCCCAGGCAGGCGCCGCCGATGCAGATCTCGCCGATCTCCCCGGTGGCGGCCGGCCCCCCGCGCTCGTCGAGCACGATCGCCCAGGTGTTGTCGATCGGCCGGCCGATCGGCAGAGGGGCGGTGTCCCGCGCGGTCACCTCGTGGAAGACGGAGCCGATCGAGGCCTCGGTGGGGCCGTAGGTGTTGGTGACCCGCAGGTGCGGGAGGAGCCGCCGCAGGGTGCGTACGCTCTCCGGGGCGATCTCCTCGCCGCCGACCAGCAGCATCCGCAGACTCGCCAGTCCCTTCACCAACTCCGGCTCGGAGTCGAGGAGTTCGACGAGGGCGGTGAGGATGGTGGGCACGAAGTCGGTCATCGTGACGCGGTGGCGCTCGATGACGCCGACGGTGGCGGTCAGGTCGAGGAGGTCGTGCGGTCGGGGGATGACCACCCGGCTGCCGCAGGTGAGCGGCCAGAGCAGCTGCCACAGTGAGGAGTCGAAGGTGTGGCGGCTGTTCTGCAGCACCACGTCGCGGGGGGAGGAACCGAACCGGCGGCCCATCGCGAGCAGCCGGTTCGCCAGGCCGCTGTGCAGGTTGAGGGCGCACTTGGGGGTCCCGGTGGAGCCCGAGGTGTAGAAGCCGTAGGCGAGTTCGTCCGGGCGCGGCGGCGCTGGCAGCGCGGGCGGCGCACCGGGCGCGGGCCCGCCGACCGACTCGACGGCGAGGGTCGGGCCGGCCCCGGAGACCGGCTCGACGACGAGGGCCGGGGCAGCCCAGCCGTCCGGCGCGGCGCCGGGGGAGAGCAGGATCGCACCGGGGTCGCAGGCCTCGACCATGGCGCGCAGCCGCGGGCCGGGCCACTGCTCGTCCAGCGGGACGAACACGGCGGCGCAGCGCATCACCGCGAGCATGGCGACCAGGAGTTCGGGCCCGCCGGCCATCACCAGCGGAACGAGGTCGCCCCGGCGCACCCCGGCGCGGGCCAGCCGGCCGGCCAGGGCGTCGACCCGGCGCATCAGCCCGCGGTACGTCAGGGTGCCGCCGGGATGCGCGACCGCGACGGCGTCGGGACTGCGGGCGGCCGAGGCCTCGACGAGGCTCCAGGCGGTGGTGTCCGGGTGGTGGAGGACGGTGTCGCCGCAGAACTGGCCCAGCTGCCGCTCGGTCGGGGCTCGCATGGATCTCCCTTGGTTGCTGAACGAGGACGGGGACGGGGGCAGAAGCGGGGCCGCGGCCGGGGCCTGGTCCGGCGACGGGGATACGGGTGCGCGGGACCCGGCGTGACCGGGCCGGCCGACGGCCGCAGCAGGTGCGGCCGCCGGCCGGCCCGGGAACGGCTCAGGGCCTCAGCGGCACCGGGACGGTTCTCAGACCTCGGTCGCCACCCAGCTGATGTACCAGCCGTGGCTCACGGCGTACTCGACCGTCAGCGGACGGCCGTCCTGCCAGCGGACGTAGATCCGGAAGCCCTTCGAGGTCGGGGTGTAGATGGTGTTCCCGCCGCTGGTCGTCCACATCGAGTCGCGGCCGCAGAGGTTGGCGGTGTAGACCGGCGTCTCGCTGAAGTTGCCGCCGGAGGTGTCGACGTCGATGTAGATGCCGGTGCCGTTGTCCTCCTCGACGTGCTGCTGCCAGGCGTCGATGGGGGTGTTGCCGGCGATGAACCTGGGGTTGGACATACCTGTCTCCTTGCAGTGGGTCGGAGAAACGGGCAGGGGCGGATCAGAATGGATCGCTGGCGTACCAGGGATCATCCACCGCAGCCGAGTCTGAGTGAATGTTCCATTGATCACAAGAGCACCGAATGCGAACCATCGAATTCCGGATGAGAATATGGATCACCGGTTCGTTCTGATCAACGGCAGTGCGGCCCGCGCTTCTTGACGCCATGCGGTTCGATCGTGCTATACCTGTGGCTTCTGACGTGGTCCGATCAATGGGTGTCCGTGTGCGCTGGTCCACCTGCCCGCCGAAGCGCGCCGTCTCAGCTGTCGGACCGTCATGATCTGTCATGATCTGAATTCCAGGAATCTTCAGTGTGTGAGGAGCGCGTGACAATCATGACCGAATTCCCTGCCGCCCCGGAGATTTCCGCCGCCGATTCCTGGGAGGATCTCGTTCCGGTCGTGGAACTCGCCTACGGGGGCTACGGGCACTCCGCGGAGTACCACGCCTCGGCGGCGTCGATCTTCGAACCCAAACGTTCGCTGGTCGCCCGGACCGGCGGCCGAACCCGCGGGACCTGTGCCGTCTACTCGCTGGAGATGACCCTGCCGGGCGGCCCCCGGGCGGTGGCCGGCCTCGGCTATCTGACCGTCGCGCCCGAGTACCGGCGGCGCGGCGTCATGCGCGCCATGGTGCTGCGCGTCCTGCACACCCTGCACGACAGCGGCGCCGAACCGGTGGCGGCCCTCAACACCACCGAGGCCGGAATCTACGGCCGCTTCGGGTTCGGGCTCGCCAGCCAGGCCGCCAAGGTGCGGATCCCCCGGCACGCCCGGGAACTGCGCGCGACGGCCGGCGGCGAGCGGACCGTCCGGATCGGCGGACCGGAGGAGCACACCGCCGCCATCGCCGCCGTCCACGCGCGGTGCGTCGGGGAACGCCCCGGGATGCTGCGCCGGGACGCCGCCTGGGCCGCCCGGGCCGTCCTGGACCTGCCCGACCACCGGGGCGCGAGCGGACGGCTGCTCTGCATGGTGGCCGAGGCGGACGGGGAGCCGTCCGGCTACGCCCTCTACCGGCTGACCTCGGCCTGGGAGGACTCGGTGCCGCGGTACGAGGTCTCGGTGCGGGAGCTGTTCGCCCGCGACCCGGCCTCCGGCGCGGCGCTGTGGCGCGCCCTGCTCGACGTCGACCTGGCCGGCAGCGTGGTCGCCGACCGGCCGGTGGACGACCCGGTGCTCGCCCTGCTCACCGACCCGCGCAGCGCGGCGCCCGTGCTGCGCGACCAACTGCACGTGCGCCTGGTGGACGTGGACCGGGCGCTGGAGCAGCGCGGCTACGCCGCCGAGATCGACGTCGTCCTGGACGTCACCGACCCGCTCTGCCCGTGGAACGAGCGGCGGTTCCGGCTGCGCACCGGCCCCGAGGGCGGCGAGTGCCGGCCCACCACGGCCGCGGCGGACCTGGAGCTGACGGCCCGGGAGCTGGGCGCCCTGCACCTCGGCGGCACCTCGCTGGTGCAACTCGCCCGGGCGGGCCTGGTGCGCGAACTCCGCCCGGGCGCCGTCCGGGCCGCCGCCACGGCGTTCCGCCACGATCCCGCCCCGTTCTGCCCCGTCGTCTTCTGACCCGGAGCGGCGGCGCACTCACGACGCTCAGGCCACCGTTCGCCCCCGCCGACGGTCCCCGACACGTCCCGACGTTCCCCCGACATCCGACCGAGCACCGACCGACGCCCTACCAAGGAGCCTCATGCCTGGTCCCGGATACGCGCACTTCGGCGCCGAGGAGCGCCGCAACCTCCTCGCCGTCGTCGACTCCTGGCTCGCCACCTCCGACGCGCACTCCCGCCCACCCGGCGTGGACGCCCAGGTCCGGGGCCTGGAGCGGGAGTTGTCGGAGTACTTCGCCAGCCCGCACTGCCTGGCCGTCAACAGCGGCACCTCCGCCCTGCTGGCCGCGCTCGCCGCGCTCGGCATCGGACCGGGCGACGAGGTCATCGTGCCCGGCTACCTCTACACCGCCTCCGTCTCGGCCGTCGTCTTCGCGGGCGCCACCCCGGTGTTCGCCGAGATCGACGAATCGCTGACCCTCGACCCGGCCGACGTCCTGGACCGGATCACCCCGCGCACCAAGGCCGTCATGCCCATCCACATGCTCGGCGCGCCCTGCGACCTGGCGGCCCTCGGGCAGATCGCCGACGACCACGGGCTGTTCCTGCTGGAGGACGCCGCCCAGGCCTGCGGGGCGACCTACCGGGGCCGCCCGGTCGGCACCTTCGGCCAGGCCGGCGCGTTCTCCACCAACATCTTCAAGGTGATCACCGGCGGCGACGGCGGCTTCCTGCTCACCCCGGACGAGCGCCTCTTCCAGCGCGCCTACTCCTTCCACCACCACGGCTGGTACCCCTACGGGGAGGAGACCGGGGACGGCGACCAGCTCTTCGGCCTCAACCTGCGGATGAACGAGTTCACCGCGGCCGTCGCCCGCGCCCAACTCGGCCGGCTGGACGCGATCCTGGAGCACAACCGGACGCTGGCCCGGGCGCTGTCCGCCGCCATCCCGGCCCGCGACGGCCTGCGCCCGCGCCTGCTGCACGACGCCGACGGCGACTGCGCGACCCTGCTGGTGTACCTCTTCGACGACGCGGCGAGCGCCGACGCCGTGGCCAAGGAGCTCGGCACCCGCACGCTGCTCCACTCGCCCAAGCACTACTACGGCGGCCTGCCCGAACTCGCCTCCCTGATGGCCGGCGACGCCCGCCCGAGTCCCTTCCGCCGACCGCCCGAGCGGCCGCGGCACGACTACCGGGCCGGCGCGCTGCCGCGGACCGACGACGTCCTCGCCCGCTCCCTCGCGCTGACCGTCGGCCTCACCGACACCTACCTGGGTGCCGACTTCGGACTGACCGCGCGCAGCACCCCGGCCGACGTGGACGCCGTCGCGGAGCGGTGCCGCACCGCCGTGGCCGAAGTGCTGGGCCCGTGACGGCCGCCCACGCGCTGCCCGGTCCCGACGACGCGCTTCCCGGCGCCGGTACCGATCTCGCCGAAGAGGCGTCCGCTCCCGACGACGCCGATGTGATCGTGGTCGGCGCCGGCTTCACCGGCCTGGCCGCCGCGCACGAACTCGCCCTGGCCGGACTCCGCTGCCGGGTCGTCGAATCGGCCGACCGGATCGGCGGCCTCGCCGCGACCTTCCCGGTCGGCGACCGGCAGTTGGAGCAGTTCTACCACCACTGGTTCGACTCCGACCGCGAGATCTTCCGGCTCTGCGCCGAACTCGGCTGCGCCGACCTGGTCGAACGCCACCCCACCAGCACCGGCGTCTACCACGCCAACGCGGTGTACCGCCTCTCCAGCCCGCTCGACGTGCTGCGCTTCGCCCCGCTGCCGCCGGCCGACCGGCTGCGGCTCGGACTGTCGGCTGTACGGGCCGGCCGGGTGCGGCACTGGCGGGAGCTGGAGTCACTCACCGCCGAGCAGTGGCTGGTCCAGCTGGGCGGGCGCCGGGCCTTCGAGGTGGTCTGGCGCCCGCTGCTGGAGGGCAAGTTCGGCAGCTACGCCTCCCAGGTCGGCGCCACCTGGATGTGGACCAAGCTGCACCTGCGGGGCGGCAGCCGGTCCCGCTCGGGCCGGGAGGTGCTGCACTACCTGCGGGGCGGCTCCGGGGTCCTGCTGGAGGCCTGGCGGGACCGGCTCCAGCAGCTGGGGGTGGAGCTGCACACCGGCAGCCCGGTCCGCTCGGTCCTGGTCGGGGAGCGGGGCGTGACCGGCGTGCGGACCGGTGACCGCACCCTGCGGGCCCGCCGGGTCCTGGTGACCACCGCCCCCGGACTGCTGGCCGGCATGCTCGACGGGGCCGTCGGCGCCCACCCCGCCCTCCCGGGGCTGGTACGTAGGCTGCGGGCCGTCCCCTACCTGGCCAACCTGTGCCTGGTCCTGGAGAACCGCCGGGCGCTCTCCGACACCTACTGGCTCAACGTCACCGACCCGGAGTTCCCCTACGTCGGCGTCATCGAGCACACCAACCTCGACACCCCGGACCACTACGGCGGCCGCCACCTCGTCTACCTGTCGAAGTACCTGCCGGTCGACGCCGAGCTGTACCGGATGAGCGACCCGGAGGTCTACGCCCACAGCCTGCCCCACCTGCGCCGGATGTTCCCGCGGTTCCGCGAGGACTGGGTGCACCGCTACCACGTCTGGCGGGCCGAGCACGCCCAGCCGGTGATCACCACCGGCTACTCCCGGCGCGTCCCCGGGGTCGAGTGCGCCGTGCCCGGCCTCTACATGTCGAGCATGGCGCAGGTCTTCCCGGAGGACCGCGGCACCAACTACGCCGTGCGGCACGGCCGGACCGCCGGACGGCTCATCGCGGACCGGATCCGCACCCGCGAGCGCGCGGGGCTCCGCACGGCACCGACCGAGGAGGCGGTATGAACGACCTGCTGGACATCGCGGACGCCGAGCGCCTGACGGAGGATCAGGTGCACGCGCTCTACCGGAGGTTCGTCAGCCGGAGCCAGGTCTCCCTGGTCGGGGCGTTCGGCTTCGGGCACGACCGGGTCGAGAGCGCCGAGGGCTGCTGGATCACCCTGCGCGACGGCCGGCGCATCCTGGACTTCACCGGCGGGATCGGCGTCCTCAACCACGGCCACAACCACCCGCGGATCCTCGCCGCCCGCCGCAACTTCGCCGAGCAGCGCCGGATGGAGGTCCACAAGAACTACCTCTCGCCCTACGTCGCGGCCCTCAGCCACAACCTCGCCCGGCTGCTCCCCGGCGACCTCGACGTCAGCTACTTCCCCAACTCCGGTGCGGAGGCGGTCGAAGGCGCCGTCAAACTCGCCTACAAGTACCACGCCGGACGCCGCGGCACCGTGCTGCACACCGACATCTCCTTCCACGGCAAGCTCCTCGGCGCGGGCAGCCTGACCGCCTCGCCCGAACTCCACTTCGACTACCCGAGGATCCCCGGCACCGACTACTTCGGCTACGGGGACCTCGACTCCTTCGCCCTCGCGCTGGACCGGCACCGCGCGATCGACGGCGGCAGCGACGTCTACGCCGTCGTGCTGGAGCCGCTCAGCGCCTCCAGCCTGCGGGAATGCTCGGGGGAGTTCCTCCGCGAGGTCCGCCGGCTCTGCACCGAGCAGGACATCGTGCTGGTCTTCGACGAGGTCTACACCGGCTGGGGCCGCACCGGCGCGCTGTTCCACTTCATGCACCACCCGGGGCTGGTCCCCGACGTCGTGACGATGTCCAAGTCCTTCGGCGGCGGCAAGGCGTCCATCGCCGGATACGTGGCCCGCGAACCCGTCTTCCGCCGCGCCTACGACAACCTCCAGGACGCCACCCTGCACAGCACGACCTACTACGGCTTCGGCGAGGAGACCGCCACCGCGCTGGAGGCCGTCGCCGTCGCCGTCGAGGACGACTACCCGGGGCGCGCCCGCAAACTCGGCGCCGTCCTGGAGGCGGGCCTGCGGGACATCGCGGTCCGGCACCCCGCCCTGGTCGCCTCGACCGCCGGGAGCGGCGCCCTGCACGGGGTCTTCCTCAAGGCCGGCCCGGCCTCGCTCGACCGCCTGGTGCCGCTGCTCCCCGCGGCCCTCGGGCGTGACCCCCGGCTCCGGACCAAGCTGATCACCGGAGCGGTGATCGCCGCCCTCTACCGCGACCACGGCGTGCTGACCTTCTTCGGCTCCAACCACGGCCTGCCGTTGATCGTCGCACCGCCGCTGGTCGCCGAGGAACCCGAAGCGGAAACGTTTCTGCGGGCGCTCGACGAGGTGCTCGGCCAGGGCGCGGTGCGCCTGCTCGGCCGGCTGGCCGGGGAACTCGCCGCCGGGAGGCTCCGCCCGTGACGGTCGACCTCCTCCTGCGGATCTGGCCACTGCGCCACCCCGCCCTGGGCGGCCCGGACGCCCGCGCGGCGGCCCGCGCCCACGTCCTCGGCAGCCTCGCCCGGCTCGCCCCGCACTACCGGGCCGGTCTGGCCCTGGCGCTGTGGCTGGTCCCGCCCGCGCTCCTGCTGCTGACCGGCCGCCGCCCGGCGACCGCCCCGCCGGCCGTCCTGCTGGACGGGCTCCGGCGGGTCGAACGGCTGCCGCTGCTCGGCCGGGCGGTGCGGACGGCGGAGACGCTCGCGCTGTACAGCGGACTGGACGCCGCCGCGGCCGCCGCCACCGCCGGGGTCACCGTCGAGGCGACCATCGAGGCCACCGCCGAGCCGCGCGTCCCCCTGCCGCGGACCGCCGACCGGGCGGGCACCCGATGAGCCGAGCACCGCGGCCGATCGACTGCGACGCGCTGGTGATCGGCTCCGGCGCCGGCGGCAGCGTCGCCGCCCTCGGCCTGGCCCGGGCCGGGCGCGACACCGTCGTCCTCGAAGAGGGCCCCCGGGTCACCACGGCCGAGATCGCCGCCGCCACACCCGCCCAGAACCTCCGCCGCCTCTACCGCCACGCCGGCCTCGCCCCGATCCACGGCCGGCCCGTCATCGCCTTCGGCGAGGGCTGCTGCGTCGGCGGCACCACCGTCGTCAACGGCGGACTGCTCTGGGAGCCCCCCGCCGACCTGCTCGACCGCTGGGCCGACCACGCCGGCACCGACGGCTACCGCCGCCCCGACCTGGACCGCCACCTGCGCGAGATCACCCGCCGCCTCGGCGTCGCCGTCCAGCGACCCGGCGACGGCAACCGCGACTCCCGCCTGCTCGCCGACGGCGCCGACCGGCTGGGCTGGCACTGGGCCGCCGCCCGCCGGGCCGCCCCCGGCTGCTCGCACGCCAACCGCTGCCCCACCGGCTGCCCGTCCGGCGCCAAACAGAGCATGCTGCTCAGCTACCTGCCCGCCGCCGAACGCCACGGCGCCCGCATCCACCCTCGGACCCGCGTCCTCGGACTGAGTCACCGCCGCCGGAGCGTCACCGCCGTCCACGCCCTCGGCCCCGAGGGCGAACCGCTCACCTACCGGCCGCGCACCGTGGTCCTCGCCGCCGGACCGATCGGCAGCCCGGCCCTGCTCCAGCGCAGCGGCATCCACCGCCGCCACGCCGGCCGCCGCACCGCCGTCCACGTCAACCTGAAGGTCGTCGCCCGCTTCCCGGAACCCGTCCGGGCCACCCGCGGCACCATCTTCACCGCCCAGCTCCAGCACTTCCAGGACCAGGGCCTGCTGGTGATGCCCGCCAACCTCACCCCCGGCGCCCTCGGGGCCGCCCTGGCCGGCCACGACCCGCGGACCGTCGACGCCCTGCTCGCGGACCTCGACCGGACCGCCCTGTTCACCGCCCAGGTCCGGGTGGACGGACCGGTCGCCGTCACCTCCCTGCCCGGCGGCCGGACGCTGCTGCGCCACCGGCTCACCGCCGCCGACGGCCACCGGCTGCGCTCCGCGCTCCACCTCACCGCCCGCCTGCTCCTCGCCGCCGGAGCCACCGCCGTCCACCCGCCCTTCCCCGGCCCCCCACTGCGCTCGGAGGCCGAGGCCCGGCAGTGCGCCGAGCACAGCTCCCTCGCCGACTGGCCCCTGGTCTCCGTCCACGCGATGGCCTCCTGCCCGATGGGCACCCCGGCCGGCGGCGGACTCTGCGACCCCGTCGGACGGCCGTACGGCTTCGACAACCTCCACCTCTGCGACGCCTCGGTGCTCCCTGGCGCGACCGGCATCAGCCCCCAGGGCACCGTGATGGCCTTCGCCCACGAGATCACCGAACGGCTACTGGAGAGCACCCGACCGCAGCTCACCCGAGCGCAGACCAGCCGACCGCAGACCACGCGACCGCAGAGCACCCCACTGCGGCCCACCCGACGGGAGACCACCGGATGACGCACGACCAGGCACCGCACGGCCTCCCGGGCGTGATCGAGCCGGACGGGGCGGAGGTCACCTGCGACCTCGCGATCCTCGGCTCCGGCATGGGCGGAGCCACCCTCGCCCACGCGCTGCGCTCCTCCGGCGCGCGGATCCTCGTCGTCGAACGCGGCGACTTCCTGCCGCGCGAGCACCAGAACTGGTCCCCGGAAGCCGTCTTCGTCCAAGGCCGCTACCGCAACGGCGACCAGTGGCAGGACGCCCAGGGCCGGCCCTTCCAGCCCGGCGTCCACTACTACGTCGGCGGCAACACCAAGGTCTACGGCGCCACCCTCCCGCGCTTCCGCGAGACCGACTTCGGCCCGGTCGCGCACGCCGAGGGCGACGCCCCCGGCTGGCCGATCGGCTACGCCGACCTGGAACCCCACTACGGCCGGGCCGAGGACCTCTACCGGGTGCACGGCACCCGCGGCGAGGACCCCACCGACCCCTGGCGCTCCACCGACTACCCTCACCCGGCCGTCGAACACGAGGGCGGGGTCGCCGAACTCGCCGACCGGCTGCGCGGCCAGGGCCTGCGCCCGTTCCACATGCCGGTCGGCATCGACCTGCGCGAGGGCGGCGACTGCGTGCGCTGCGGTACCTGCGACGGCTTCCCCTGCCTGCTCGGCGCCAAGAGCGACGCCGACGTCCGCGCGCTGCGCCCGGCCCTGGCCGCCGGCGAGGTCCAACTGCTGACCCGTACCCTGGTCGGCCGGCTGCACACCGACGCCACCGGACGGCGGGTGACGCACGCCGTGGCGACCCGGGACGGCAAGGAGCTGACGATCCGGGCCGGGCGCTTCGTGCTCGCCTGCGGCGCCGTCAACACCGCGGCGCTGCTGCTGCGTTCCAGCCTCGCCAACGGATCGGGCCGGGTCGGGCGCAACTACATGGTGCACAACAGCACCTTCCTGGTCGCCGCCGACCCCGCCCGCCGCAACCGGGCGGTCTTCCAGAAGACCCTGGGCCTGAACGACTGGTACCTCGCCGACGGCGGTCGCGCCGCGCTCGGCAACGTGCAGATGCTGGGCAAGCTCCAGGAGCCCATGGTGCGCGCGGCCCGCCCGAACGTGCCCGCCGCCGTCCGGCGGTTCGTCACCCGCCGCAGCCTCGACCTCTACCTGACCAGCGAGGACCTGCCGACCCGGGACAACCGCGTCGCCCTGGACGCCGGCGGGCGGATCACCGTGCACTGGCGGCCCAACAACCTCGGCGCCCACCACGAGCTGGTCCGGCGCACCACCGCCTCGCTGCGCGCGGCCGGCTACCCGCTGGTGTTCACCCGGCGGATGGGCATCGAGACCAACTCCCACCAGTGCGGTACGGCCGTGATGGGCACCGACCCGGCCACCAGCGTGGTCGACCCGGGCGGACGCACCCACGAGCACGACAACCTCTGGGTGGCGGACGCCTCGGTCTTCTGCTCGTCGGCGGCGGTCAACCCGGCCCTGACCATCGCCGCCAACGCCTTCCGGATCGCCGGGGGAGTGCTGGCCTGAGGACGGCTCAAGGGTCCTGAGCTGTTCGGCCCGCGGCCGGGTCCAGCAGGTCGCGGGCCAGCAGTCCGGCGCCCAGGCAGCCGGCCTCGTACGCCAGCTCGGCCGGCCGGACCTCCGGCATCACCTGGAAGGCCAGCCGGGCGGCCAACCGCTCCCGCAACGGGTCGAACAGCAGCTCGACCGCGCCCGCCAGCCCGCCGCCCAGCACGATCGCCGACGGGTCGAAGAGGGTGACGGCGACCGCCAGCGACTCGGCCAGCACGTCGACCACCTCGGACCACACCCGCACCGCGTCCGGATCGCCCTCGCGCGCCAGCGCGGCCACCCCGGCGGCGTCCGCCGGCCCGGCGGTGCCGGCGGTGCCGTTGCGGATGGCGGCCAGCTCGCGGTAGTGCCGGAGCACCGCCGGTCCGCCCACCACGGTGGAGACGCAGCCGAGTTGACCGCACCCGCAGGCCTCGCCGCCCGGCCGCACCACCAGGTGCCCGAGCTCGCCCGCCTGCCGGTGCGCGCCGCCGAACGGCCGCCCGCCGATCATCACGGCGGCACCGACGCCGGTGCCGATCGGCACGAACAGGAACACCTCGTGCCCGCGCCCGGCACCGAGCCGCGCCTCGGCGACCCCGCCGGCCCGCACATCGTGCCCGAGCGCGACCGGCACCCCCGCGCGCTCGGCCACCAGCCGGCGCAGCGGCACGTCCCGCCAGCCGAAGGCGGCCGAGAAGACGCCGACGCCCGCCCGCTCGTCGACGATCCCGCAACTGGCCACACCGACCGCCCGGACCGGCGTGCCGCGCCGCTCGGCCGCGGCCTGCGACTCGGAGACGACGTCCAGCAGGGTCTCCACCACGGCCTCGGGCCCCCGGTGGGCGCCGGTGGGCCGCCGGGTGGTGGCCACGGCCGTGCCGTCCGGGCCGAACAGGGCGGCCTTGACGACGGTGCCGCCCACGTCCACGCCGAGGACGACACCGCCGTCTGCCGGAGTCGTGCGAGGACTCACGCGGCGAGCTGCTTGGTGCTGAACGGGATCACGACACGGTGGTTGACCTCGTCGCCGTGGACGGGGTGGCCGTCGGGGGAGAGCATCGAGTAGGCGGTGACCTGCGCGCGGTAGATCCGGATCGGGGAGTCCCCGGCGAAGTCCTGCGGCGGGCGGTAGCGCCGCACCCGCGTCGACTCGTCCGGGTAGCGCCGCCGGTAGTACAGCTCGCAGCCCTCGGCCAGCGCCTCGCCCTCCAGCACCTCGGCGAGCGCGAGCGCGTACAGCGCGTCGCCGCCCCCGCCGGCCGGGTTGGAGTCGTAGAGGATCAGCGAGACCACCGGGTTGGCCGCGATGTTCCGCGAGTGCAGGGTGTCCAGCCCCGACTGCCAGTAGAAGCGGTCCTCGTCGTCCCAGGCGTGGGCCACCGCGGTGACCCACGGGACGGCCTGCGGCGAGGCGGTGCCGAGGGTCAGGTAGCGCGTGGAGCGGAGAAGCTCGCGGGCGGAGGTGCAGAGTTCGTCGTCCGAGTTGGTCACGGTGCCTCCGGATTCGGTGAGCTGACACGTGGTCGCACATCGGTGCGGATCGGATCGCTTGCTCCACCGGGCATCCCGCGGCCGGGCGCCGGGACGCCGGTTCTTCGCGTCCTTACTGTACCGGCGCCGGGCTGCGGCCAGTAGAGGGCCGCGCCGCCGAACGGCCGCCACGGGCCGGCTACCGGACGGTGTCGCCCGGCTCCCGTACGACCGTCCAGCCGCCGCCGCCGTTGCCGCCGCCGTCCAGGGCGTGGACGGGCGGCCGGGGTCGCACCCAGATGTGGGCGAACGGCAGGTCGTAGCCGCCGGATCCGCCGATCACCACCAGGTCCCCCGGCGCCGCGTCGGCCGGCCCGGCGACCTCGTCCGCGAACAGGTCGCCCTCGTAGCAGTTGGCGCCGAGCAGCCGGTACCGCCCGCCGAGGTCGTCCGGCGCGGCGGGGAACCCGATCGGATGCGCCCGGCTCTTCACCGTACGGGCCAGATTCGTCCCGCCGTCCAGCACCAGGAGCTCCCGCCCGTCCCGCGACTTGCGGACCGCCACCCGACAGACCAGCGCGCCGTGTTCCTCCACGAGCGACCGCCCCGGCTCGATCAGCAGGTCCACCTCCTCCGGGCCGAGACCCGCCTCACGGCACCCGGCCGCGACGGCGGCCGCGTACACCTCCCACCCGCGACCGGGGACCCCGCGGGGCGGGAACCCGCCGCCGACGTCCACCGTCAACCGGCCCTCGGCCGCCTTCGCCAGCCGCCGCAGCACCTCCGCCCACGACACCAGCGCCTCGCGGTACGCCTCCGGCCCGGACAGCGTCGCCACCCCGACGTGCACGCTGCGCACCGGCAGCCCCGCCCGGCCCAGCAGCTCGCGGGCCCGTTCCACCTCGGCCGGCAGCAGCCCGAACCGCGACCACTCGCCGCCACCGCCCCGGGTCGCCAGCCGCAGCCCCACCGGCGGCCGCCCGCCGGGCAGTTCGAGCAACTGCCGCAGCTCGGTCAGCGAGTCGACGTGGACCAGCACGCCGAGCCGCGCCGCCCGGGCCAGCTCCGCCGGGCTCTTCACCGGCCCGTCGAAGACGATCCGCTCCGGTGCGAACCCGTCCGCCAACGCCAGCTCCAACTCCGCGCCCGACACCACCTCGGCCGTCCCGCCCAGCTCCGCCAGCCGCCGGGTCACCGCCGCCAGCGGATTGGTCTTGTACGAGTACGCCACCGTCAGATGGGGGAACTCCCGCCGCCAGACGCGTCCCATCTCCCGGTAGGCCGCGCCGAGTTCCTCCAGGTCGAACAGGTAGAACGGCGTCGCACACCGCCCCGCCACCTCCAGCGCCCCAGTCCGCAAACGATCGTTCAGCACGGTGCACCACCTCCGGCTCGGTTCGTTCGTACGGCCACGACGCACGATAGGCCGGTCCCGCCCCGTTGTCAGCGCCCCGACGCAGCCACGCACCGGTCACCACCCCACCGCGATCTCTCCGAGGAGGTCGGGGTTGTCCTCGGCGACCACCGCGACATCGGCCAGGGCATGGGCGGTCTCGACCGACCTGCTCCGCGCCTGACCTCCCGACACCGCACCACCCCTGCGTCCCAGCTGCCCCGGCATCGACGAGCCGGCCGCCTTCCGGAAAGCGACTGTGGGCCCACGTCGCTCTCGGTGGGGGCCGGGCCCGTCGGCGAACCGCGGTGCTCAGTCGAGGGTGACGGTGAGGACGTCGTCCTCCTGAGAGAGGTGATCGATCGTGATCGAGCCGGTGGCGCCGTCGTAGTCGCCGGTTCCCCCGGTGACCGCGAAGAGGTGGGACCACTGGCGGGGATTGATGACGACCTCGGTCAGCGAGGGCAGTGGACGACGGAAGGCGGTCGAGGCGGTGATCATGCCGTTGCCGAGGAGCAGGACCAGGGACGCGACGATGAGTGCTCCGTCCAGCCCCACGGTCACCGGTGTGCACTGCGCGCTCTCGGTGCCGGCCAGGTTGCCGTCCGCGTCCCGCAGTTCGTAGTGGACGAAGTAGGGCGTGCCCGGCACGAGCACCTCCGGGAGGTCGGCGGCGGTCCTCTTCCCCTTCAGGGTGAGCTGCCGCGCCAGGCCGTCGGCCCGGGCGGCCCCGCCCAACCCGGTGGTGATCCCCACGCCGGCCGCGGCCAGTGAGGTGAGCCGAAGTGCGTTCCTGCGGTCGATGGTCATGCGGGGACTCCCGTGCGCTCGTCGTGCGGCGGACGCGGAGGAGCGCCGCCACTCGCACGGATCTCCGGGCGGCGGGGTCGGCCACCGCTTCCTGCCCCGCATTCGCCCGAACGGGCGACTCCGGCGTGCCATCCGTGGCGGGTCCCGCCTGTCCGGTCCCGTCAGTCGATGTGCAGGGTGAGCGCGGCGGTGTGCAGCTGCCCCGCGGTCTGGAACTGGAGGAAGACCCGCCAGTTGCCCGGTTCGGGGAAGAGGGCCTGGAAGGTCAGCGTTGGCCCGCCGTGGTCGCCGTTCACCGCGTTCGCCGGGTGGAGGTGGGCCAGGGCCAGGTCGCCCTCGTGGAAGGCGGTGAGGTGGGCGTAGGCATCCAGGTAGGGCTGGAGGTCGGTGACCGGGAGGCCGTCCCGGCTGATGGTCGCGGTCAACTGGTGGGCGCCCGCCATCGGCCGGGCGGTCAGGGTGACGCTGTGGCCGTCGGCGGTGGTGGTGTCGGTGGGGGCGGGCAGGGGCACCGGGGCGGCCTCGCCGGGCACCGTCACGGTCCGGCTGAGGACGAGCTCGCGGGGGTGGGCGCCGACGTTCGGGACGAAGTCGGCGTACAGCCGCCAGGTGCCGGGGGCGAGGGCGGCGAGATCGGCGGTCCAGATGCCGTCCTCGGCCATGGCCGGGTGCAGGTGCTGGAAGCCGGTGAGGTCGGTGCGGATCGCGTAGAAGTGCAGCTTCTTGGTCTGGTGGACGGCGAAGTCGGTGACCGGGGAGCCGTCCGGGCCGGTGACGGCGAACCGGAAGGCCGTCGGCCGCCCGCTCGGCAGACCGGCGGTCGCGACGTCCAGCCGGTAGCCGTCCTGCTCGGCGGCGAGGCCGCCGGCGGAACCCGCCTGCTCGGCCGGCATCCCGGGCATCCCCGGCATGCTCGCCGTGGTGGACCGTGCGGATTCGGCCGGAGCCGGCGGGACGGTCAGCGCCATCCCGAGCACGAGCAGCACCGGCACGCAGGAGGCGAGCAGCCAGCGTCGGGCGAGCGGATGGGAGAGCGGACGGGCGGAGGGCGTGTTCATCGGCAGGTCTTTCCCGTAGCGGGCACGGTGCGACGGGCGCCGTCCGGAGCCGCGGGGCTGCGGACGGCGCCCGATCAGGAGACCGCCGGCGGGCCGCGCGATAACGGAAAGTCCCGACGGGGCGGCCGGTGCCGGACGGTCGGTCACCGGTCGGTCCGCTGCTCCTCATGGACCGGGACCGACCGGGTCCGCTGGGCCGGGATGCCGGTGCGCTCGTTCTGCAGGTCCCACAGCTCCCGGAACCGGCCGCCCTCGTCGGCCACCAACTCGGCGAAGGTGCCCTCCTGGAGGACCTTCCCGTCCTCCAGGACCACGATCCGGTCGGCGACGGCCACGTTGGTGAGCCGGTGGGTGACCAGCACGACCGCCCGCTCCCGCGCGACCGCCCGCAGGTTCTTGAAGATCCG
The DNA here is from genome assembly GCF_042656005.1 of Kitasatospora misakiensis. Taxonomy (NCBI): domain Bacteria; kingdom Bacillati; phylum Actinomycetota; class Actinomycetes; order Kitasatosporales; family Streptomycetaceae; genus Kitasatospora; species Kitasatospora misakiensis. The sequence continues at coordinate 41,530 of NZ_JBHSOF010000016.1, forward strand.
GTGCTCGGCACGCGGGTCGAGCGCGGCCGTGGGCTCGTCCAGCACCAACAACCCCGCCTCCCGGTGGAACGCCCGGGCGATGGCCAGGCGCTGCCACTGGCCGCCGGACAACTCCTCGCCGCCCATCCACTCCACCGCCAGCAGGGTGGCCAGGCCCCGGCGGAGCTTGGCGACGACGTCGGCGGCCCCGGAGGCGTCGGCGGCGCGCAGCACCGCCGCGTCGCCCTCGGCGGTGGGCTGGCCCAGGGTGATGTTCTCGCGGCAGGTCATGGGCCAGCGCGCGTAGTCCTGCGGGACCACGGCGACCTGGCGCCACAGGGCGTGCGGGTCGAGGTCGCGGGTGTCGCGCCCGTCCCACCGCACCGCTCCGGAATCGGGCAGGTAGAGCCCGGCCAGGAGCTTGGCGATGGTGGTCTTGCCGGACCCGTTCTCGCCCACCAGGGCCAGGATCTCGCCCCGTTCGACGTGCAGGCTCACCCCGTCCAGCGCCTTGCGGTCGGAGGCGGGGTAGGTGTAGCCGAGGTCCTCCACCGTGATCCGGCGCGGTGCCTCGGGCGTCCCGGTGCCGCGTGCGGGCCGGTGGCCGCCGGCGGTGTCGAGGAAGCTCGACCAGGCGTCCAGGTACATGCCGGTGCGGAACAGGTCCGCGCCGTAGCCGACGATGCCGCGCAGGCTGGTGCCGACCGCCGCCAGCGCGAACACCGCCGCGCCGCCGCGCGGCAGGCTCATCCGGCCGGTGCTGACCAGCCACAGCATCGCCGCCCACACCAGGGCCGTCCCGAGTCCGGAGACGGCGGCGCCGACCACCGACACCCGGGCCCCCTGCACCGCCGCGCGCCGCGAACGGGCGTCCAGCCGCAGCCCGACCTGGTCGTACTTGGCGAGCAGGAACTCGCCCATGGTGTCGGAGCGGACCTGGTCGGCGTTGCGTTTGAGGTGGATGTACCAGCGGAGCTTCGCCATGATCCGGCGGTCGCCGCTGGCCGCCTGGTTCGCCAGGAAGTGCACCCGGGCGGCGTGCACCGACGCGATTCCCCGGGGCAGGGCCGCGAGGACCAGCAACGGGAGGAGGGCGGGGTGGAGCACGGTCAGCACGCCCGCCGCGCCGAGCAGCGAGGCGAGGGAGGCGAGCAGGTTCTGCGCCTCCCCGACGATGTCCACGCAGACCTCGGCGCCGCGGTCGGCGGCCTCCAACTCGTCGTTGTAGCCGGCGTGGTCGTAGGCGGTCAGCTCGGCCGCCACGGTGGCGCGCAGCACCGCGGCCTCCGCCGCCCGGGAGATCCGCGGTGACAGGTGGACGGTGACGGCCTGGATCGTGATGCCCAGCAGGGAGCGGACGCCGGCCGCCGCCGCGATCACCAGGATCGACGGCGCCGCGTCGGCGAGCCGGTCGCCGACCGGGCCCGGGCCGAACAGGGCCGAGATCGTGCCGGTGGTCGCGAACAGGCCGGCCGCGCCGAGCACCGCGGACACGGCCTGGCAGGTGAGGAGCAGTGCGACGGAGGCGCGGTCGATGCGCCAGCCGAGCCGGAAGGCGCGGACGACCAGCGCCGGCAGGCGGCGGGCCATCGCGCCGACGCTGATCGCCTCGATCGCCGCGATGCGCCGCCCGTCGGCGAGCCACTGCAGTTCCTCGTCGGCGGCCTCGGCCGACGCCGTCGTGGTGCTCAAGCGTTCGCCTCCTCGCGCGGCGCGCGGGCCACCGGGGCCGCATGGACGGGCGCGGCGGGTCGGACAGGCTGGACGGGTCGAACGGGTGGGACATGGATCGCCGGGGTGGGGTGACAGGCCACGGATCCTCCAGGTACGGAGCGGTCGGCGGACGTGCGGAAGCACCGGCCCGGCCGAGGAGGGAAGGCTCAAGTGAGCTTTCCTCGGGCCGAGTTGGCGGATCCGCCACGGGCGGGGAGGGTCCGATGATGGTGCTGTTCGAATGCGGCGTTCAAGTGGATTTCCTCCGGGCGAGCCGGGGTCGAACGGGGTCTTTTCGAGCACTCCGGAGGCGGTCCGGGGCACCCTCCGGTCCGTCGCGCAGAGGAGCGGGAGTGCCCCGGATCCCAGTGCGCAGGCGGCGAGAGCCTGTTCGAGCGGGGCCCTCCGGCCGGCGTCGGGGTGCTCGCGGGCGCCGTCGCGGACGAGGGGATCGCGGGCCGCGCAGCCGTCGCCGGATTCACTCGTTCGGCTGGTCCTGGACGCGGACGGGAAGGGTGGCCGGACGACCGCGCCGGCGGCTATGAGCGGCTCGGCATGGACCCGGGGATGGCGTCGTGGCGTCGATGTGGCGCCACTCGGACTGGACATGGCGCCATGGCTGCGCCATCATGGCATCGAAAGATGGGTCCGTGGCTGGGGAGCGCACGGCCCGCGGGCGGGGCATCGCACACAAGGGGGCGGCGGGTCATGGAGTCAGCACAGGGCCGGAAGCGGCGGACGGCATCCGGCGCTCTCGCCGACTTCGCCCGCTTCGTCCTCTGCGGCGGCGGAGTGGGCCTCGCCTCCGGCTTCGCCGTGGCCGCCCTCGCCGCCTGGCTGCCCTGGGCCCTGGCCAACGCCCTGATCACGGCGGCCTCCACGCTGCTCGCCACCGAGCTGCACGCCCGTTTCACCTTCGGCGCGGGCGGGCGCGCGACCTGGCGGCAGCACCTGCAGTCGGCCGGGTCGGCGGTGGGGGCGTACGCGGTGACCTGCGCGGCGATGCTCGTCCTGCACCTGGTGGCGGCGGAGCCCGGGGCCGTGGTGGAGCAGGCCGTCTACCTGTCGGCCTCCGCCCTGGCCGGCCTCGCGCGGTTCGCGGTGCTGCGCCTGGTCGTCTTCGCGCGCAACCGTTCGCGGGCCGCCGCCGTCCGAACGCTCCGCCCGGTGGAGGTGGCCGGGACCCGTGCGCCTGCCGGGACACGCGCGCCTGCCAGGACCCGCGCGCCGTCCGCCGTCGGCCCCGAACGGCTCTGCCGCGCCGCCTGACCCTACTCGCCGGGCGGCGCGGGGACGGCCGTCGTCACTCAGCGACCCGGGCGTCCACCGTGGGCAGCGCGGTCCCGCTCTCCACGTCCAGGTCCGCACCCAGGTCCGCGTCCAGGCCCGCGCCCAGGCCCGCGAGCAGGCGCAGCCCGTCCTCGGCCGCGCTGCCGGGAGCCGCGGACAGCACCAGCAACTCCATCCCCGGGGCGTCCGGCAGGGCGAAGTTCTCCTGGTGCAGTTCCAGCAGTCCGACCAGCGGATGCCGGTACGCCTTGCGTCCATGGGTGCGGGCGCGCACGTCCGCCCGGGCCCAGAGGCGGCGGAAGCGCTCGCTGCCCATCGACAACTCGCCGACGAGCGAGGCCAGGCGCGGGTCGTCGGGGTACTTCCCGGCGGCCAGCCGCAGGTGCCCGACCACGTCGAGGGTGCAGCCCTCCCAGTCCGCGTAGAGGCCGCGCTCGGCCTCGTCGAGGAAGAGGTGGCGGGCGGTGTTCAGCCCCGGCAGCGCCCGGCCGAGGAGGAGTTCGGCGAGGCGGTTCCCGGCGAGGACGTCCAGGCGGTGGTTCATGATCAGCGCCGGGGCGCCGGAGACCAGGTCCAGGACGCGCAGCAGCTCCGGCCGGACCCGCCCGCCCGGCGTGCTCGTACGACGGCGGCGCTGCCGCGCGAGCCGGTGGAGGTGCCGGCGTTCGGTCTCGTCGAGGCCGAGGACGCGGGCGAGCGTGTCGAGGACCTGCTCGGAGGGCTGGGTCGCGCGGCCCTGCTCCAGGCGCACGTAGTAGTCGACGCTGACCCCGGACAGGTGCGCGACCTCCTCGCGGCGCAGTCCTTCGACCCGGCGCCGGCTGTCGGTGGGGATACCGGCGGTCGCGGGGTCGACCCGGGCGCGCCGGGTCCGCAGGAAGCCTGCAAGATCGTCCATGCCGCCAGTATGGCCGCGGCGGAGCGGGCGAGGGAGGCCCTGCCAGTACCAGGAAGTCCGGTCCGACGGTACTGCCGCCCCTGAACACCGGGCGCTACGGGGGCCAGGATCGAAGCATCCGATCCCAAGGAGTCCCCGTGAAGACGCTGATCGTCCACGCCCACCCGGAGCCCAAGTCGCTCAACAGCTCGCTGAAGGACCTCGCGGTCTCCACCCTGGAGGAGGCCGGGCACGAGGTGCGGGTGAGCGATCTCTACGCCATGAACTGGAAGGCGACCGTGGACGCCGCGGACTACGGCCCCAGCGCCTCCAGCCCGCTGCGGGTCCCGCTGGACTCCGGCCAGGCCTTCCAGTCCGGGACGCTCACCCCGGACGTCGTCGCCGAGCAGGAGAAGCTGCTGTGGGCCGACACGATCATCTTCCAGTTCCCGCTGTGGTGGTACTCGATGCCCGCGATCCTCAAGGGCTGGGTGGACCGGGTGTTCACCTACCGCTTCGCGTACGGCGTCGGCGAGCACAGCGACACCAAGTACGGCGAGCGCTTCGGCGAGGGGACCCTGGCGGGCCGCCGGGCGCTACTGTCGGTGACCGTCGGCGGACCGGAGTCCCACTACACGGCCCGCGGGATCAACGGCCCGATCGACGACCTGCTGTTCCCGTTCCAGCACGGCATCCTCTACTACCCGGGCGTCGAGGTGCTGCCGCCGTTCGTGGTGTACGGCAGCGACCGGGTGGCCGACGAGGACTACGCGACCGTCGCCGAGAGCTGGAAGCAGCGGCTGCTCACCCTGGAGTCGACGGAGCCGATCCCCTTCCGGCGGCAGAACTTCGGTGACTACGAGATCCCTTCGCTGCACCTGAAGGAGGGGCTGGAGCCGGCGGGCCGCACGGGCTTCGGGCTGCACGTGCGGGCCTGACCGCGCCCGTACGCACCTCGGTCCTCCGACCGGCCCAGGTGCTGCCGACTGGGGCGGGCCCGATCGGGTGAAGCACGTTTCCGCAGGTAGGGCAGGGTGTCACGGCGTGGCGTGACGGCGTGTCACCACCCCTGTCGGAGCGCCCGGGTTGCGACGGCCGACGGGCCGGGGCTCCGTGGAGGAGTCGGACCGACGGTCCGTGACCGAACCTCCCGCTTTCGATCGGAGCCCTTTCCATGCGTAGTGTCCAGACCCGTGCCGCCCGCCTCGCCGCCCTCGCCGTTCCCGCCGCCCTCGGGCTGACCCTCCTGACGGGGGCGCCCGGTGTGGCCCGACCCGCCGCCGCGCCCGGTCTCGACGCCGCGGCCCAGCAGGCCGGGGTGCTCGGCGCGCTCGCCGGGGTGACCCAGCCGGCCGCGGAACTGGTCGCGTTGGCCGCGAAGTCCCCGGACGGCAAGGTGCCCGAGGCCGACGCCACCCGCCTGAAGAGCGCGGTCGGCACGGCGATCGACAAGCTCAAGGCCGTGCTGCCCGCCGCCGCGGAGACCCCGGCCGTGGCGCCCGGACTGCCCGTCACCCCGCCCGTCGGCACTCCGGGGAAGCCACTGGTCGGCGCCCCGGCGGCCCGCGCCCAAGCCGGCCCCGCCGACCTGGTCGCGACCGCCGTCGCCAACCTGAAGAAGTCGGTCGACGAACTGGCCTCGCCGGCCGGCGCCGCGGCCCCGGCCGCGGGCGCTCCGGCTCCGGGCGTCGGTGCTCCGGCCGTCGGAGCCCCCGCCCCGGGCGTCGGCGTTCCGGCCGTGGGCGCTCCGGCCCCGGGTGTCGGCATTCCGGCCGTGGGCGGGACGGTCCCCGCCCCGGCCGCGGACGCCGCCGCCCCGGCCCAGAAGGTCGTCAAGGACACCGTCAACCTCGTCGCCGCGACCGTGCTCGGCAGCGGCCTGCCGGCTCCGGACCTGGAGGGTCTGCCCAAGCTCCCGGCCCTCGGTGCCACCGCCACGAACTGACCCGCCGCCCGTCCTCGGTGCGGTCGCGCCCGGTGCGCGGCCGCACCGAGGGCTCTGGGGGGGATGTGCCACCCCCGCGCCCACCCCGTCGTGGTCAGCGCACCGTTCGCAGCCAGGCCCTCTCTCTCGGATCCCCGCCACCAGCACCCGGTCCACGTCCGTCACCTCAGGCCCCGGCGGCGCCGCGACTCCCGGTCGGGAGCCGTCGAGCCACCGCGCCTACTCGCCCCAGAGCGAGCCGGCGGCGGCGCGTTCCAGGGTGGTCACGCCGTCGGCGCGGCGTTCGCGGAGGAGCTCGCCGCCGAGGGAGTAGCGGGGAGCGGCGGCCTCCGACCGGGCCGCGCGCTCCACGATCGCGTCGACGAGGGAGCGGACCATGGCCAGCCGGGGGTACGCGGCGTGGATCCGCGGCTCCCACCGGGCGACGACGTCCGCCCGGCGTCCGAAGTCGGCGCCCACGCCCTCGCGGGTGAGGTAGCAGAGCAGGCCGCGCCGCTCGGCGATGCCGGGGGAGGTGTGCAGGGCGATCGCCTCCCACACCCGGTCGACGTCCGCCTCGGGGACGTGGTGGCGCCGCAGCAGGTCGGCCGCCAGGTCCGCGCCCTCCACCTCGAAGCGGGCCTCGCCCTTGGCGAGTTCGCCCGCGCCCAGATCGTGCAGCACGGTGGCGGCGAACAGCAGTTCGCGGTCGTACGCGGCGTCGTCCAGGCAGCCCTCGTGCGCGGCGAGGAGCTCGGCGAAGAGGAAGCTGCGGACGCTGTGGTTGACCAGCGGCGGGGTCTCGGAGGTCCGGACGGTGGCGAGGACGGCCTCGGCCAGGGGGCCGGTGGGCAGGTCGAGCGGGAAGAGGTCCATGGCGGCAGGCTACGAATCCGCCGCCGGACCGCGACAGTGGCACGCGGGCCGGGTGTCGCTAGGATCGTGCCATGTCGCAATCGTCCGCCGAGAACCACCGGATCGCGGTGCTGGCACTTCCCGGGGTCCTCCTGCTCGACCTCGGCATTCCGGTGCAGACCTTCGGACCGGACCCGCACTACCGGGTCACCGTCTGCACCGACCCCTCCGCCGGGCCGGTCCTCAGCGGCGGGTTCACCGTCGCCACCCCGGCCGGGCTCGAAGTGCTGGAGGGCGCCGACACCGTCGTCGTCCCGGGCTACGAGGACCCGGACGCCCCGGTTCCCGCGACGGCGCTGGCGGCGCTCCGCGCGGCGCACGCGCGCGGGGCGCGACTGGTGTCGATCTGCACCGGGGCGTTCGCGCTGGCGGCCACCGGACTGCTGGACGGACGCCCCGCGACCACCCACTGGCGGGACGCCGACGCGCTGCGAAGCCGCTACCCCCGGATCGACGTCCGGCCGAACCAGCTCTACGTCGACGACGGCGACATCCTCACCTCCGCCGGAGTGACCGCCGGCGTCGACCTCTGCCTGCACATCGTCCGGCGGGACTTCGGCGCCGCGGCGGCCAACGCCCGCGCCCGGTCGCTCGTCGCCCCGCCCCAACGCCCGGGCGGTCAGGCGCAGTTCATCGAACGCTTCCGGCCGGCCGCACGCGGGGACGACCTCGCGGCGGTCCGCGCCTGGATGCTCGACAACCTCGCGCACCGGCACAGCGTCGCCGAACTCGCCGATCGCGCCCACATGTCGCGCCGGACCTTCATCCGCCGCTTCCAGCAGGAGACGGACACCTCCCCGATGGCCTGGCTCACCGCCGCCCGCCTCGACTGGGCCCGCGAACTCCTGGAGACCACCACGACCCCCGTCGAACAGGTCGCCCGCCTCAGCGGCCTCGGCAGCCCCGCCGCCTTCCGCGCGACCTTCCACCGCCACATCGGCACCACCCCCACCGAGTACCGCGCCGCCTTCCGGGTCTAGGCACCGTTCCGAGACACCGAGACACCGAGACGCCGTGGCGCGGCCGGGCGGTGGCGGTGGCGGCCCGTACGGTCTTCGTGACACGGAACGAATCACCGGACGAAGGCGGAAGCCGATGCTGGACTACGGGCGCACGGTCGAGGTCGACGGTGCGGAGCTGTACGCGGACCTGCACGGCGATCCCGCCGATCCGGCCGTGCTGCTGATCCACGGGGCGGGGCACTGCCGGCTCAACTGGCCCGACGGCTTCGTCGACCGGCTGGCCGCCGGCGGCCGGTACGTCGTCCGCTACGACGCGCGCGACGCCGGTGCCTCGACCACCTTCCCGGTGGGTGCGCCGCCGTACGGCCTGCCGGACCTGGTCGAGGACGCCGCGGCTCTGATCGACGCCCTCGGGCTGGGGGCGGCCCACGTCCTCGGGATGTCCCAGGGCGCCGCGGTCGGCCAGTTGCTGGCGCTCGGCCACCCGGAGCGGGTGGCCACGCTCACCCTCGCCTCCGGCACCCCCGGCGGCCCCGGGCACGAGCAGCCGGACCTGCCGCCGATGGCGGACCGGCTCGCCGCCTTCTTCGCGCAGGCCGGGGGCGGGGGCGGGGTCGACTGGTCCGACCGGGCGGCCGTCATCGAGTCGATGGTCGAGGGCGAGCGCCCGTTCGCCGCCGTGTCGCGGCCTTTCGACGAGGACGGGGTGCGGCGGCTGGCCGCCCGGGTGGTCGACCACGCCCGCGACATCGCGGCCCAGTCCACCAACCCCTACCTGATCGACGCCGGCCGCCCCTGGCGCGACCGGCTGGGTGCGATCACCGCGCCGACCCTGGTGCTGCACGGGGAGGAGGACCCGCTGTTCCCGCCGGAGCACGGGCGCGCGCTGGCCGCGGAGATCCCCGGCGCCCGCTTCCTGGCCCTGCCGGGCACCGGCCACGAGGTCTTCCCCGAGCACACCTGGGACACCGTCGTCCCGGCCCTCCTCGCCCACACCGCGAACCGGGGCGGTCCCGCCGGGCGTGCGTGAGGTGATCCCCGACGGGGCGGGGTTCACGTCACTCACGCCCGGCGCGACCACGGGCGCAGTACGGCCGTCCCGGCGGCGAGCCAGCCGGCCGCGAGGAGCCAGCCGCCGAGGACGTCGAGCGGCCAATGGACACCGAGGTAGACGCGGCTGAGGCCGATCGCGCCGGTGAACAACAGCGCCCCGGCGGTGGCCGCCCGCGCGGCGCGCGGGTACGCGCGGGCGACGGCGAGGGCGAGCAGGCCGGCGCAGACGGCGGACGTGAAGGCGTGCCCGGAGGGGAAGGCGAAGTCGGAGGCGGCGACCGCCCGGTCCACCCCGGGAGGGCGGGGCCGGGCGAAGGCGTGCATCAGCCCCCGGCGCACCAGCTCGCCGGCCACCAGCCAGAGCAGCGGGGCGAGCAGCACCGGGACGAGCAGCAACCGGGCTCCGGTCCGCCGGGACCGCGGGGCGGTCGTGGACCGCAGGGCGACGAGGCCGGCGGCAAACGCGAGGAGGTAGGGCACCGGGCCGGCGCCGAGCGAGGTGACGGCGAGGGCGGCGCTCCGGGCGACCGGCGGCCGGTGGGCGGCGCACCAGTCGACGGCGGCCCGCTCGAACGCGAACGGCGCCCAACCGTTCGCGGCGAGCACCCCGGCGAGTACCGCGAACGCCGTCCAGGCGACGGCCACCACCACCGGCCACCGCGCGGGCCTCGGGCGGTGACTCGTCGGCGCGGACCTCACCCCGTCAGCCATCGGCGCGGGCCTCCCGACCGGGCCCGCTCCAGCCGTGGTCCGGCCCGTCCGGCCCGCCTGGCCTGTCGCGCCCGTCGACGGCCGCGCCGGCCCCGGTGGCGATCACCGGGCACCGGTCCGGCGGCGGGAGCGCAGCAGCTCCAGGACGAGCGGCAGCAGCGAGAGGGCGACGACCGCGGCGACGATCGGCAGCAGGTACCGGTCGATGTCGGGCACCGACGAACCCAGGGCGTATCCGGCGAGCACCAGACCGAACGTCCAGACCAGCCCGCCGACCACCTGCCAGAGGGTGAAGGTGCGGGCGTTGACGCCGAGCGCGCCGGCGAGCGGATTGAGGACGGTGCGCACGACGGGCACGAACCGGGCCAGGACCACGGCCTTGCGGTGGCCGTAGCGGGCGAGGAGCGCCCCGGCCCGTGCGACGCCTTGGTGGAGGTGTTTGTTGCGGGAGCGGACCAGCAGGGCGCGCCCGCCGCGGCGGCCGATGAGGTAGCCGGTCTGGGCGCCGGCGAGGGCCCCGACGGCGGAGGCGGCCAGGACCTGGGCGAGGTCGAGGTGGGGGCCGCTGTGGGCGCCGGTGGTGCACAGCAGGCCGGCGGTGAACAGCAGGGAGTCACCCGGCAGGAAGAACCCGACCAGCAGTCCGGTCTCGGCGAACAGCACGACGGCGATGCCGAGCGCCCCGAACGCGCCGAGCAGTGAACCCGCGTCGAGCGGGTTGACGGCCAGCAGAGCCGATGGGGACAACATCGCGGGAGCGCCTTTCCTGGGCCCGGTACGACCGTCATGACCGCGGGGCGCTGAAGGTCCGCTGAAGACCTGAAGACGTCCTCAGAACCCCGACCGCCCGACCGGCCGCCCCGGGGGTATGCGGGTACCGGTGGTGGCGGACCAGCGCAGGCCGGCACTCGCGCTGCGGCGCCACCGACCACGGCTACGGCGACGGCTACGGCTACGGCTACCGGGTGTTTTCCAGCCTACGGGCAGCCGGCCGCGATGCGGGCATCCTGGTGCTCACCGCTTCAGGGCCTCAGCGGCGCGGCGGCAGCCGGTGGAGTCGCACGTCGGCGAGGTGCCCGTCGTCCAGGCGCGCGGTGAGGTAGGTGGCGAAGAGCTGGCGCCGCCGGTCGGTCGGCGAGCCCGGATTGAGCAGCCGGAGGCCGCCCGGCGCGTGGCTGTCCCAGGGGATGTGGCTGTGCCCGAACACCAGGACGTCGACGTCCGGGAACCGGGCCTCGCACCGCCGCTCGCGGTCCCGGGCCGGACCGGTCTCGTGCACGACGGCGAAGCGCACGCCCTGGAGGCTCACCCGGGCGATCTCGGGCAGCTGCGCCCGCAGCGCCGCCCCGTCGTTGTTCCCGTGGACGGCGACCAGCCGTTCGGACCGGGCCCGGAACAGGTCGAGCGTGGCGGTGTCGACCCAGTCGCCGGCGTGGAACACCACGTCGGCGTCGTCGAGCGCGTCGAGGAGCGGCGCGGGCAGGGACCGTGCCCGGGTGGGGACGTGGGTGTCCGAGGTCAACAGGAGTCGCATCACGGTGAGAACGACCGGGCCGGGCCGGGGCTTCGGGCCTCCCCCGAGGATCACACGGTCGGCGCTGCCCGACGGCCGGCCGTCAGCCGTGGTGGCCGGGGCGGAGGGCGGCCAGCTCCGCGGCGTAGCGGTCGGCGGCCTCGGCCAGTCCGCGGCCGCGCCAGGGGAGGTCCTCGCCGTAGTGGTCGGTCACGATGCTGCGGGCGGCGTCGAGGTCCCCGGCGAGGAGTTCGCAGGTGATCACCAGCGCGTCGACGGCCGGTATGTGGCGGCTCGACAAGCTCCGCTGGACCGCGTCCATGCCCGAGCCCGTGCCGGTGCCCTCGTCCGTGCCCCCGTCGGCCAGGACCCGCCGCAGCTCCTCCGTCAGCGGCGCCAGCCAGCGGGCCCGCAGGGCGTACTCCCCGGCGTCGCCGAAGGTGGCGGCGAGACCGGCGAGCAACTGCGCCGGATACTCCTCGACCGGTTCGGCGAACCGCGGGTAGTCCTTGGCGAACTCGTCCCAGTCGACGTCGAGATCGCTGATGGCCTCCGGGAGCACCGGCCAGCGGGCGTAGCTCTCGTCGGACCGGACGAACACCTCGCGCAGCAGCTCGTACGGCACCTGCGCGGTGCGCGACAGCAGGAGCGCGTCGTAGAGGTCCTTGCCCTGCGGGTGGCTGTCCGAGACCAGCCAGAGGATCTTCCACGCCAGCGAGAGCTGCGGCGTCGCGGTGAGCAACGGGCCTCTGACGCCGGGGAGTTCGCAGGACTGCGGGGCGGCGGGCAGGTGTTCGGTGAAGACGAAGTCGAGCTGGACGGTGCCGCCGGGCACGCCCGGGGCGGACCACGGCAGGACCAGCCGGCGGCCGGGGATCCGGCTGTACGTCCAGATCTCGTCGCCGACCGCCTGGTCGGCGTGCAGCCGCACCTCGCCGGAGAGGTCCTCGGCGGTGCGGGCGAGTCCGTCGAGCATCCGGGTGGTGCGTTCGTCCTCCAGCGCCCAGTCCACCGGGCGGACGACGAAGTCGAGGTCGCCCGGCTCCCTGGCCTGCTCGCCGTACCAGGCGCGCAGCAGGATGCTGCCGCGGAGCACCAGGTGCTCGGCCCACGGCGAGGAGGCGACGGCGGACAGGGCGGTGTTCAGGGCCTCCCGTCGGGCGGCGAGCCAGCGCCGGGCGGTCCGCGGGTCGGTGAAGACGGGTTCGCTGGGGCGCAGGGCGCGGCTGTAGCCGGCGAGAGCGGGGTCGAAGACGGGCTGCTGGCGCACCGCCTCGTCGTCGATCGGCCGGATGCTCCGGGGCAGGTCCAGCTCCTGTCGGACGTCCTCCGCCGGGGGCCTCCCGGGCAGTGTCAGACCCTCCCACGGGCCGAACTCCAGCCTCTGCCAATCGCGGTGGGTCTCGGGCCGGTTGCTGGTCAACGGAGGTCTCCTTCGCGGTGCGGCCCGGGGGCTCCGGGCGTGTGGTCGGGTTCGGCCAGCCATCCCGCGTCCAGGGCCTCGTGGCTGTCCACGGCGACGAACTCGCGCTCCGTGGAGAGCACGGCGTGGCCGGCGGCGGCGAGGTCCGCCAGCAGGGCGTCCAGACGGCGGCCGGCGGTCACCAGCCCGACCCGGCGGCACCGCTGGGTGACGAACCACTCGCGGCGGCCGTCCTCGCGGATCCGGCGGGGGTTGCGCGAGAGGTGGGCGCCGTGCCGGTCGGCGAGGTCGGCGAGGTCCGCGAGGTTGGCGAGGGGGTCGACGAGGACGACCGGATCGGGTGATCCCGGCAGCAGCAGCTTGACGTGGTGCTCGAAGTACCGCCCCGGCCCGTGCCGCAGGGCGTCCTGGTCCGACTCCGGCACGCCCAGCGCCCACGGCGCGGCCTCCAGCTTGCTGCGCAGGACGGTGAACCCGGCCCGGCCGAGCCGGTCCGCGGTCCGGACGGCCGCCGCGGCGACCTCGTCCAGCGCGCCGGTGGTGCGCAGGGTGAGCATCGGCTGGGACGGGGCCGCGCCGCGGGCCAGCACGATGTGGGTGAACGTCAGCCCCTCGGCGGCGGCCCAGGCGGCCAAGGCCTCCGCCTCGCCCGGCGCCACGGTGAGGTGCACCTCGAAGTCCCCGCGGAGCTCGGGGAGCACGGGGGAGTACGGGCGGGCCGACGGGTCGTCACGACGCTGGTCAGGGTGGGTGGCGAGCATGCAGGCATCGTGGCAGGCCGCACTGACAATGCCCGGAGCGGTGGGGCGACCGCGCCCTCGGTCGATGCCCCCGGAGGCGGCCTCGGCGGCGCCCTCGTGGCCGAACCCTCTTGCCGTGGGCGGCGCCGGAGGACGATCCTTCGCCCATGGACCTTCCACCGGAGACGATCGAACTGGACGACCTGATCCTTCGCCGTTTCGACCGCGAGGCGGACCTGCCGGAGCTCTTCCGGGTCATCGAGGAGTCGCGGGAGCACCTCCGGCCGTGGATGCCGTGGGTCGACGAGCACAGCCTGGACTACACCGCCGCCTTCCTGGCACGCCGCGAGGAGGCCTGGGCGGCCGGTCGGGACTTCACCTGCGCGGTCGTCCTGAACGGGGTCATGGTGGGTGCCTGCCAGCTGTTCCGCCGTGAGGACGGCCCGGCCGACGTCCTGGAGATCGGCTACTGGCTGCACCCGGCGGCCACCGGCCGAGGCGTGGCCACCAGGGCCGCGCGCGCCCTGGTCGGCCAGGCCTTCCGGTTCCCCGGTGTCGACCACGTCGAGATCTCCCACGACCCGGCCAACCGCGCCAGTGGGGCCGTCGCGGCCCGACTCGGCTTCACCGAGCACGGGCGCCGCCGGACCGAGACCGGTGGTGAGGACCTGGTCTGGCGGCTGACCCGCCGGCAGGCCGACCGGGTGGCCGAGGAGACGGGGTGACGCTGGGCGGGGGCAGTAAGTCTTGCGGTATTCACCCGCCGAAGTGACGGTACCTCACCGGCGGGCGCTGAAAGATTTCCGGTCCTGGGCGCCGCCGCCCCGTCGGCCGGTGGTCGCGGCCGACGGTCTCAGGGTGCGGCCGGTACCGCCGTTCCTGCGGGGTGCGCGCCCTCCTCGGGGCTCCCGTACGCGGTGCCGGCCCCGCCCGTCCGGCACACGCTGCAGGAGTGCCAGCCCGACCGCTCGGGAGCGTACCGGTGCGGAGCGAGGGTCATGTCGGAGGTGTCCAGGCCGCAGAGGGTGAGCGGCCCGCAGACGCCCGAAGCCTCCGCGGGCGCGGTGTGCGCGCGCCGCACCGGGCTCTCGGGGTCCGCCGGGGCGTGGTCGGATCCGAGGATCCGCACATTGGTCGGTGTGTCAGGTTCCAGTACGACAACGGTGTCCATCTCCCCACCGTCACCGCAGGACGGGTGCGCCGCACCCGCACGACGGCATCCGGACCAACCGGACGCACGACCGTCAGTTCCGTGTTCAGCCTTCCGTGTTCCGCGTTCCGACTCGGGACGCCGGCCGGGGACGCCGGGGCGGCACGCCGGTCCGCACGCCGCCTCACCCGGCGGGCGCGTCCGCGTAGCGGGTGACCAGCGCGGCGGCGCGCCCGAGCAGGGCGGTCCGCAGGGACGGCGGGGCGAGCGCCTCCGCGTCCGCCCCGAGCTGCCACAGCGCCCATTCGGCGTGTCGCGCGTCCTGGAAGGTCACCTCCAGCCGCACCCGGCCGTCCTCGTCGGGCTCCTCCGCGCGGACGGCCAACGCGGTGTCCAGCAGCTCCTCCCGGCGCGCCGGGTCCACCCGGACCAGCGCCGTGAGGTGGTCGCCGTTGGCGAGGAACCGCGCGGAGCGTTCCCGCCAGATCCGGTCCAGGTCGACCCGGCCCGGTCGCTCCGCCGCCTCGGGGAGTTCCTCGGCGGCCAGCACCCGCGACAGCCGGTAGGTGCGGTCCGCGCCGGCCCTGGTGGCCAGCAGGTAGGCCCGGTCGCGGACGGTCACCAGGCCGATCGGGTCCACCGTGCGCCACTGCGGCGCCTGGTCCGCGGCCGCGTAGTGGATGCGCAGCTTGTGCCCCGCGAGCACCGCGCGCCGGACCTCGACCATGGTGGCGCGGGGGACGTCGTCGGTGACCGACCGGCGTGCCAGCAGGTCGGTCTCCGGTTCGACGAGGAACCGCCGGGCCGCGTCGCTCGCGGTCGCCCGATGGCCCTCGGGGAGCGCGTCGACCACCTTCCGCATGGCCGAGGCGAGTGCCGAGCCGAGGCCGAACGCCTGCTCGCCGCGCCCCGATCCGGCGGTCAGCAGGGCGAGGGCCTCGTCGTGGTTCAGGCCGGTGAGCTCCGTCCGGAAGCCGGGCAGCAGCGCGAAGCCGCCGTGCCGGCCGCGTTCGGCGTACACCGGGACGCCCGCCGCGGACAGCGCCTCGATGTCGCGCAGCACGGTGCGGGTGGACACCTCCAGCTCGCGGGCCAGCGCCTCCGCGGTCAGCCGACCGCGCTGTCGCAGCAACAGCACCAGCGAGACCAACCGGTCGGCACGCATGCGAGCACCCTAACGGAATAGGTGACCAAGGATGTCGTGATTTCCCGCGAGGCTCGTCGAGGTGACGTCGGGGCCGGCAGTAGGCCGTGCCGATGGACGTCCCGTCCTGTGTCCGATGAATCGAACGGAGCTGATGTGGTGATGGAACGTACGGCGGTCAACCCGGTGACGTGGTCGAAGGCGATGGGCTTCAACCAGGGGGAGCTCGTCTCCGGGCACACCCGGACCCTGTTCGTCTCGGGGCAGACCGCGATGAGCGAGGACGGCAGGCCCCAGCACGACGGTGACATGGCGGCGCAGTTGGCGCTGAGCCTGGACAACCTGGAGGCCGTGCTCGGCGGGGCCGACATGTCGCTCGCGGACCTCGTCCGGCTCAACGTCCACACGACCGACGTCGATCTGCTCCTCCGGCACTACGGCGTGCTGGCGGAGCGGTTGGGGGCCGCCGGGGTGGCGCCGGCCACCACGATGCTCGGGGTGACGCGGCTGGCCGTCCCCGGGCAGTTGGTCGAGCTGGAGGGGACCGCCGTGGCGTGAGGCGGCCTCCTCGCCCCGCTGCTCGTACCGATCCGAAACCGATCCGAAACCGGTCCGAACCGGTACGAGCAGCGGGGCCGGTGGGGGGAGCACCGTGGCACTAGGCTGGCGACGCCGTCCAGTGGGGAGTGCCCGGGAACATGTTTGTGAAGATCTGCGGTCTGAGCACCGCCGAGGATGTCGCGGCGGCGGTCGCGGCCGGTGCCGACGCCGTGGGGTTCGTGCTCACCGAGAGCCCGCGCCGGGTGGCGCCCGGCCTGGTGCGCGAGCTGGTGGCCGCGGTGCCCGAGGAGGTGCTGACGGTGGCCGTGTTCCGGGAGGAGCCGGCCGAGTACGTCCGCGCGGCGGTGCGCGCGGCCGGGGTGCGGGCCGTCCAACTGCACGGGAACAACCCGGCGACGGCGTTCGCCGCACTGTCCGACCTGGGGCTGCCGCTGATCCGGGCGACCTCGGCGGCGACGGCGGCCGGGGCGGACTGCGGGGACTTCGGCGAGGACCTGCTGCTGCTCGACGCGCCGGTGCCGGGGGCGGGCGAGCCGTGGGACTGGACCGAGCTGGGGGCGCGTCCGCCGGCCGGCCGCTGGCTGCTGGCCGGAGGCCTGAGCGTGGCGAACGTCGGCGAGGCCGTCGCGGTCGCGAACCCGTGGGGCGTGGACGTCTCCAGCGGCGTCGAGGTCCGCCGCGGAGTCAAGGACCCCGCCCTGATCACGGAGTTCGTCCACGCGGCCAAGTCCCGCTGACGCCGGGCTCCTTTCCTTCCGCGCGTTCCCCGCGTTCCCCGCGGACGCGCGACGATCACCCCGCCGCGGCTGCCCGGCGGGGTGATCGTCCGGTTCGGGTCGATCAGAGGTGCTCCAGGATCCAGGTCCGCAGATAGCCGGCGCCCACTTCGCTGTAGTTCGCGGTGGTGGAGCAGTTCTGGCCCTTCATGACGCCGACCTGGAACAGTTCACCGCTGATGTTGACCATCAGCGGGCCGCCGCTGTCGCCCGGGCAGGGGCCACCGCTGGTCGGGATCGACTTCAGCCCGATACCGTCCGGTCCGGCCGGCATGATGGACACGCCCTTGAACTGCAGTCGGTCGGGGAGCTGCCCGGTGCCGTTCTGGCCCCACCCCGCGATGACGCCGTCGTCGTACTGCGTGAACGGGCCGCCCTGCTGGCCGTCCCACCGGAAGCTCTGGCCGGGGTCGGCCAGGCTGATCGGCGTGATGCCGGTCACCGGAGACTCCAGCTTGAGGAGGGCGATGTCGTTGTGCCCGCCGCTGTACCCGGGATAGGAGTAGAGCGCGACGGCCTGCCTGACCTGCCCGCCGGTGTCCCTGAGATTGCTGCCGACCCGCACGGACATGTCGCCGGGGTTGGTGACGCCGCCCACGCAATGCGCGGCGGTGAGTACCCAGTTGCTCTTGATGAGAGTCCCGGTGCAGAAGGTTCCGCCGGAGTACGAGACCTTGGCGACGAAGTTGAAGGAACTGTCGGTGACCGCGTTGCCGCCGGTGATCGCCCGGGCGGGGGAGGGGGCGAGGCCCGCCAGTCCCGCGCCGATCAGGCCGCCGGCGACCAGGAGCCGCAGTGAGACTCCGAGGGTTCCTCGACGGGTTCCTTGACGGGTTCCTTGACGTTCGAAAGACATGGTTCGTCCTTGTCTCCGCGTCGATCAGGGCGCCCCTCGACCAGTCTCGCGCGCCCTGCTCCGCTCCGCACCCCGGCCGGGGTTGACCCGCGACAGGTCCATTCCTGGCCCACATCTGGTCCATACCTCTTCAACTGGTCCAGACCTATTGACGTGTCCTGCCGCCCCTCCTACGATCCGGACCGGCACAGCCCCACATGTCCCCCACCTCATCCGGAGCCGGGCGTCACGCCCCCACGCGCCCGTCATCCCCGCGGCGCTCGGCGGGAAGGGAGCAGCACCATGTTCCGTCGAAGGTCGCGCACCCCACGTCCGCCGCTGCGGGCCGCGGTGGAACGCGCGTCGCACGTTCACCGGACCGGCCGGGCCCCGCGCGGGGCGACCGCGCTGAACCGCTCGCTCGCGCTGGTGAGCGCCGCCGTCGTCGTCGGTGCCGGGATCGCCGTGGCCGGCTCCGTCACGGCCGGTGCCGCCGTCCCCAACCTGGTGGCCAACCCCGGCTTCGAGTACGGACTCTCCGACTGGACCTGTACCGGCGGCTCCGGCGCGGTCGTCGGCAGCCCGGTGCACTCCGGCACCTCCGCGCTCAAGGCCACGCCGACCGGCCAGGACAGCGCCCAGTGCAGCCAGACCGTCAGCGTGCAGCCCAACTCCCAGTACACGCTGTCCGCCTACGTCCAGGGCAGCTACGTCTACCTGGGCGCGACCGGCACCGGGATCACGGGTGCGGCCTCCACCTGGACGCCGAACAGCGCCTCCTACAGCCAGCTCACCACCGGTTTCAGCACCGGGGCGAACACCACCTCGGTCACGATCTACCTGCACGGCTGGTACGGGCAGCCCGCGTTCTACGCGGACGACGTGGCACTCGCCGGCCCCGGCGGCACCACGACGCCGCCCACGACGCCGCCGACCACCCCGCCGACGACCCCACCCACCACGCCGCCGACCACCCCACCCACGACCCCGCCGGGCGGTGACACCTGCCCGACGAAGCCCAGGCCTGCGGGCAAGGTCCTCCAGGGCTACTGGGAGAACTGGGACGGCGCCTCCAACGGCGTCCACCCCGGCATGGGCTGGGTCCCCATCACGGACAGCCGGATGGCCGCCCACGGCTACAACGTCATCAACGCCGCCTTCCCGGTGATCCTCTCCGACGGCACCGTCCTCTGGCAGGACGGCATGGACAGCACCGTCAAGGTGTCGACCCCCGCCGAGATGTGCCAGGCCAAGGCGGCCGGGGCGACGATCCTGATGTCGATCGGCGGCGCCGCCGCGGGCATCGACCTGAGCTCCAGCACCGTCGCCGACCGGTTCGTGGCGACCGTCGTCCCGATCCTCAAGAAGTACAACTTCGACGGCATCGACATCGACATCGAGACCGGCCTGTCCGGGAGCGGCAGCATCAACACCCTGTCCGCCTCCCAGTCCAACCTAATCCGCATCATCGACGGCGTCCTCGCCCAGATGCCCGCGGGCTTCGGCCTGACGATGGCCCCCGAGACCGCGTACGTCACCGGCGGCAGCGTCACCTACGGGTCGATCTGGGGTTCCTACCTGCCGATCATCAAGAAGTACGTCGACAACGGCCGCCTGTGGTGGCTGAACATGCAGTACTACAACGGCAGCATGTACGGCTGCTCCGGCGACTCCTACCAGGCCGGCACCGTTCAGGGCTTCACCGCGCAGACCACCTGCCTCAACAACGGCCTGACCATCCAGGGCACCACCGTCAAGGTGCCCTACGACAAGCAGGTGCCCGGCCTGCCGGCCCAACCCGGCGCGGGCGGCGGCTACCTGGCGCCCGGCCTGGTCGGCCAGTCGTGGAACGCCTTCGGCGGTGCGCTGAAGGGGCTGATGACGTGGTCGATCAACTGGGACGGCTCGAAGGGCTGGAGCTTCGGCGACAACGCCAAGTCCCTCCAGGGCCGTTGACGCCGCGCTGACGTCCCAGGGCCCTGGGGGCGCGCCGTGCTCCCGGGGCCCTACCCCTCGCCGTCCGTAGACCCGTTCAGGCCGGGGTAGAGGTCGTGCCAGCGGTAGCGGCGGCTGTGCAGTTGCCAGTGCGTGAAGCCGGTCAGGTAGCGGTCGAGGTGGGGGCGTTGCTCCTCGGTGGCGAGGTCCAGGATGCGGCGGCGGTGGGCGGCCAGGCCGCCGGCCAGGACCTGGCGGTAGGCGGCCAGGTAGGGGATGCGCTCGGCGACGGCCCGCCGGTGGATGCGACTTCCAGACGGCGAGGAAGGTCGGATCACAGAACCGGGCGACCTCGGTGAACATGTGGTCGATGTACCGGGTGGCCGGTGAGGCCGGCTGCCGGCCGGGCAGCAGCCCGGCGCGCAGGACGGTGCGCAGGACGGCCGCCGCCTCGCCCCGGTCCTGGCTGCAGGCTTCCAACTCGACCGGGCGTACGAGAGGTTGGCCGATTGACGACCCGGTGCGCCCGGCGGGGCACCTCACGGGCAGGGCTCCGTCCCCCGTCGGTGGGGAACGGAGCCCTGGGCCGGGCCGGGGCGGGTCAGCGGGTCTCGATGAGGACCTTCTCGATGACGACCTCCTCCACCGGGCGGTCGTTGCGGGGGTTGGTCTCCGTCATGGAGATGGCGTCGACGACCTTCTTGCCGGAGTCGTCGGTGACCTCGCCGAAGATGGTGTGCTTGCCGGTGAGCCAGGTGGTCGGGCCGACGGTGATGAAGAACTGGGAGCCGTTGGTGCCCGGCCCGGAGTTGGCCATCGCGAGCAGGTAGGGCTTGGTGAACGCCAGGTCGGGGTGGAACTCGTCCGCGAACTTGTAACCGGGCCCACCGGTTCCGTTGCCCAGGGGGTCGCCGCCCTGGATCATGAAGCCCTCGATGACCCGGTGGAACACCGTGCCGTCGTACAGCGGCGCGTTGGTGGGCTTCCCCGTCTCGGGGTTGATCCACTGGCGGTCGCCCTGGGCGAGTTCGACGAAGTTCTTGACGGTCCTGGGGGCGTGGTCCGGGAGGAGCCGGATCACGATGTCGCCCTTGTTGGTCTTCAGCGTTGCGTACAGTTCCTCAGCCATCACACGTTCCTCTCCGGGTCCTACTGGTGCGGTCAGTCTTGTGGCCGGACCGAGGTCCCGGGGGCGGTGACACGGTGACTCACTCCTACGGGTGACCGGATCCCGCGCAGGTCCGCCCCGGGTACCTCGCGACGCGGGCGGCGACGCGGGTACCCGGGGCGGCTCAGCGGGCCCGGCGGGCTCAGTAGGTGACGATGCCCGGGTCGGAGAGGCCGGGGACGCCGGTCTCCACGTGGCCGGCGAGGCGGCGGACGAAGTCGGCCGTCGCGGTGGAGGTGACGGTGACGTCGTACCACTGGCGGCAGCCGCTCAGGTCGACCGTGTACCCGACGGTCGCACCCCGGCGGACGGTGACGGTGACGGTCTGCGGGGTGCCGCCGTAGGCGTTGGTGACGGTGAGGACGGCGTCCGCGGTGCCGGCGTTGGTGAAGGTGAGGTCCAGGTTGCCGGTGGTCGCGTTGTGGCGCGCGGTGACCTCGGGCCCGGCGGTCTTGCCGGGGTTGCGGAACCGGCGCAGGAAGCCGTTGGGGCCGTGCACGGTGAGGTCGGTGACGCCCTTGGAGTAGGTGGTGTTCCAGGCGTCCGCGAGGCTCTTGCCCGCCTCCGCGGTGTACGTCCACGGGCCGTCGGTGCGGTTCGGCGAGGTGACCAGGAACTGCGCGCCGGCCGCCGCTCCGCCGCTGAAGCTCAGGCGGTACTTGCCGGTCGCGACATCGGCCGAACCGTCCACGTACGGCGCGTACTTGAGCGGACGGGTGGGCTTGGCGCCGGGCTCCTGCTTCGGCATGGTGCCGACGGCGGGCGGGGCGGGCACGTAGTCGGGGTGCCGGTTGCCGTCCTGTGGGCGGTAGCCGGCGGTGGACGGCAGCGCCGCCGGGGCCGGGTTCGCGGCGGTGAAGTCGAAGGCGGTGGTCAGGTCGCCGCAGATGGCCCGCCGCCAGGGCGAGATGTTGGGCTCCAGCACGCCGAAGCGGCGCTCCATGAACCGGATGATCGACGTGTGGTCGAAGGTCTCCGAACAGGTGTAGCCGCCGGTGCTCCAGGGGGAGACGACCAGCATCGGCACCCGCTGGCCGAGGCCGTACGCGCCGGCCGCGTAGCCGGCGCTGCCGCCGTGGTAGTCCGTGGTGGTGGAGACGGTGGACAGGCCCTGGGAGGCGGAGGACGGCGGGAACGGCGGCACGACGTGGTCGAAGAAGCCGTCGTTCTCGTCGTAGGTGATGAACAGTGCCGTCCGCGCCCACACCTCGGGGTTGGCGGTCAGCGCGTCCAGCACCTGCGAGATGTACCAGGCGCCGTAGTTGGCGGGCCAGTTGGGGTGCTCGGTGAAGGCCTCGGGTGCGGCGATCCAGGAGATCTGCGGGAGGGCGCCGGCCTGCACGTCGCGCCGCAGGTGGTCGAAGAGGCCGTCGCCCGCCTTGGCGTCGGTGCCGGTGCGGGCCTTGTCGTACAGCGGGCTGCCGGGCTTGGCGTTGCGGTAGTTGTTGAAGTACAGCAGCGAGTTGTCGCCGTAGTTGCCGCGGTAGGCGTCGCCGATCCAGCCCCACGAGCCGGCCGCGTCCAGGCCGTCGCCGATGTCCTGGTAGATCTTCCAGGAGACGCCGGCCTTCTCCAGCCGCTCGGGGTAGGTCGTCCAGCCGTACCCGGCCTCCTGGTTGCCGAGGACCGGGCCGCCGCCGGTGCCGTCGTTGCCGGTGTGGCCCGTCCACATGTAGTAGCGGTTCGGGTCGGTGGAGCCGATGAACGAGCAGTGGTAGGCGTCGCAGAGGGTGAACGCGTCGGCGAGCGCGTAGTGGAACGGGATGTCCTGGCGGGTCAGGTACGCCATGGTGGTGGCCGTCTTCGCCGGGACCCACTGGTCGTACTTGCCGTTGTTGAAGGCCTTGTGGCCGCCGGCCCAGTCGTGGTTGAGGTCCTGGACGAACTGCATGCCCAGGTTGTTCACCTGCGGGCGGAACGGAAGGATCTCCTTGCGGTTGCCGTCCGTCTGGTACCAGACCGGCTTGCCGCTCGGCAGGGTGACCGGGCGCGGGTCGCCGAAGCCGCGGACGCCCTTCAGCGCGCCGAAGTAGTGGTCGAACGAACGGTTCTCCTGCATCAGCACGACGATGTGCTCGACGTCCTGGAGCGTCCCGGTCGCGCCGGCCGGGGCGATCGCGGCGGCCCGCGCGATGCTCTCCGACAACGACGAGAACGCGGCGGTGGCGCCCGCCAGTTGGAGGAAACGGCGCCGGTTCAGCTCTGCCATGGGTGGGAGACCTCTGCCTGTCATGAGGGGTGGATGACGGTGCCCCAAGAGGACAGCGGGTGCGGGGTACGTCCGGGCCGACCGCCGGTGTCCGGTTGCTGTACGTCAGGCGAACGCCTCGACTTGTATGGACATCCTGTGGCGGGTGCGGGGGAATCCGGCACGGGGTGCCCCCTGAGACGTCCGCCGAGAGGCCGCGCCGCCGGGCCCGCCGATCAGGGGCATCGCCGCCGCCGTGAGAGGGTCGGGGCATGGAACAGCGCGTATTGGGCCGCACCGGTCGGCCCGTCTCGGTGGTAGGACTCGGCACCTGGCAGCTCGGCGCGGACTGGGGTGACGTCCGCGAGGAGGACGCCCTGGCCGTGCTGGACGCCTCGGTCGAGGCGGGCGTCACCCTCTTCGACACCGCCGACGTCTACGGCGACGGCCGCAGCGAGCAGCTGATCGGCCGCTACCTGAAGGGGCGTCCGGACGCGGGGGTGTTCGTCGCCACCAAGTTCGGCCGCCGGGCGGAGCAGCGCCCGGAGCACTACAACCTTGCCAACTTCCGTGCCTGGGCGGACCGTTCCCGGGCCAACCTGGGCGTCGACCGGCTCGATCTGGTGCAGCTGCACTGCCCGCCGACGCCGGTGTACTCCACCGACGAGGTGTACGACGCGCTCGACACCCTGGTCGAGGAGGGGCGCATCGCCGCGTACGGGGTCAGTGTGGAGACCTGCGCGGAGGCGCTGACCGCGATCGCCCGCCCCGGGGTGGCCAGTGTGCAGATCATCCTCAACGCGTTCCGGCTGAAGCCGCTGGAGGAGGTGCTGCCGGCGGCGGTCGCGGCCGGGGTCGGCATCCTCGCCCGGGTGCCGCTGGCCTCCGGCCTGCTCTCCGGGCGGTACACCGCGCGGACCACGTTCGGCGCGGACGACCACCGCACCTACAACCGGCAGGGCGAGGCCTTCGACCAGGGCGAGACCTTCTCCGGGGTGGACTTCGAGACCGGCGTCGAGGCGGCGGCCGAGTTCGCCGCGCTCGCCCCCGCCGGTGCCACGGCGGCGCAGACGGCGCTGCGCTGGATCGTCCAGCAGCCGGGCGTCACCACGGTGATCCCGGGCGCCCGCAACCCCGAGCAGGCCGTCGCCAACGCTGCCGCCGCCGCCCTCCCGCCGCTGTCGGACAGCACGCTGGCCGCCGTCCGCGCGCTCTACGACACCCGCATCCGCCCGACGGTCCACGACCGCTGGTGACGGCGCCCGTGACCGCGTGACCCGGTGACCCGTTGACACCCGCGCGGGGGTGTCAACGGGTCAGGCCGGTGCCGCCGCACCGCTGCGCCGGAAGGCGCAGTCCGGCGGGCCCGCGGTCGGAGCCTGCCGGACGATCGGCAGCAGAGCACCCCGTGCGCCGGCCGCCCGGGAGAAGGGCCGGCCATGACCATCGACCGACGACAGTTCCTCGCCACCCTCGGCGCCGCCGCCACCGCGGTCGCCGCCGGCGGCCCGCCCGCCCGCGCACTGGCGGCCTTCCCGGCCCGCCCCCGCGGCCGGGCGGCCGTGCCCCCCGACTGGCGGGCGCTGCGCGAGCGGATCGGCAGCCGGCTGGTGCTCCCGGACGACGCCGGGTACGGGACCGCCCGGCTCGGCTACAACACCCTGAACGACGGGCAGCTCCCGGCCGCCGTGGCGCACTGCGTGTCGGCCGACGACGTACGCGCCTGCCTGGACGTGGCGCGCGGGCACGGCATCCCGATCGCGGCCCGCAGCGGCGGCCACGGCTACCTGGGCTACAGCATCCCCGACCGGGGGCTGGTGATCGACCTCCGGGGGATGGCCGACGTCCGGGTGCATCCCGACGGCACCGCCGAGGTCGGCGCGGGCGCCCGCCTGATCGAGGTGTACGCCGGCCTGGCCCGGGCCGGCCGACTGCTCCCGGGCGGCACCTGTCCGACCGTCGGGGTCGGCGGCCTGACGCTCGGCGGCGGACTCGGCGTGCTGACCCGCAAGTACGGGCTCACCTGCGACCGGCTGGCCGCCGCCGAGGTGGTGACCGCCGACTCCTCCCTGCGCACCGCGTCGCCCGTCGAGGAACCCGAGCTGTACTGGGCGCTGCGCGGCGGCGGTGGCGGCAACTTCGGTGTGGTCACCCGGTTCCGCTTCGCCACCGCCCCCGCGCCCGCGCTGACCGTCTTCGTACTCGCCTTTCCGGCCGGCTCGGTGCCCGAGGTGCTCGGGGCCTGGCAGCAGTGGGTGGCGCGGGCTCCGTTCGAACTCTGGGCGAGCTGTCAGATCTCCGGCGGCAACCCGCCGCGCTGCCGGGTCGTCGGCTGCTACGTGGGCGGCCCGGACGGCGCGAACCCCCTGCTCGACCGGCTGGTGACCGCGGCCGGCACGACCCCGACCTCGCGCACGGTCGCCCCGAAGGACTACCTCGACGCGATGAAGTTCATGGCGGGCTGCTCGAACGACACCCTCGCCCAGTGCCACCCCACCTGGGAGGGCGGCGTGCTG
The DNA here is from genome assembly GCF_042656005.1 of Kitasatospora misakiensis. Classification (NCBI taxonomy): domain Bacteria; kingdom Bacillati; phylum Actinomycetota; class Actinomycetes; order Kitasatosporales; family Streptomycetaceae; genus Kitasatospora; species Kitasatospora misakiensis. Next base: position 66,903 of record NZ_JBHSOF010000016.1, read on the forward strand.
CCCCGGGCCGGCTTCGTCGCGGTCTCCCGGATGCTGGGCCCGGCGCCGCTGGATCCGGCGAAGGTCACCGAGCTGATGGCCGGGCGCACCGGCGTCGACCTGCTGCTCGACTCCCTGGGCGGCGCCGTCGGCGAACTCGCGCCCGACGCCACCGCCTTCCCGCACCGGGACTCACTGGCCAGCGCCCAGGTGTACGCGAGCGCCACCCCGTCCGGCGAGGACCAGGCCCGGCGCACCGTGGACGCGGTCCGCGACGGGCTGGCCGCCCTCGGCGCCCACGGCGCGTACGTCAACTACATCGACGACACGCTGCCCGACTGGGGGCGGAGCTACTACGGCGACAACCTGCGCCGGCTGAAGGACGTGGCCCACCGCTACGACCCCGACGGCGTCTTCGCCTTCCCCCAGTCGGTGACGGCCGCGTAGACCCCTGGCGGCAGCGGCCGGGGCGACACTGCCGCCGGGCTCACCGCCACACGGCCGCCGCCAGGGTGACGGCCGCCGCGGCGGTGGCGAGGAGGGTGAGGTTGAGGGCGATCCGGCGGTCGCCGCCGCGCAGGTGGACGCCGGTCGCGGCGAGTTGGAGGAGGACGAAGCCGACCGCCGCCGGGAGGGCCGCCGCCGGGGCGATGCCGGTCGCCGGCGGGAGGACCAGGCCGACCGCGCCGAGCACCTCGGCGGCCCCGATCGCCCGGACGACGGGCATCGGCGTGCTGTCCACCCAGGCCATCATCGGCCGCAGCCGCTCCCGGCTCCGGGCCGTCTTCAGTCCGCCCGCGTAGAGGTAGAAGAGGGCGAGCGGGCCGGCGAGGACCCAGTACGCGGCGGTCACGACGACCCCCCGTCCACGCCGATGGGGGCCGGGCCGGCGGGCCGGGCGGCCGGCTCGGTCGCGTAGCGGCCCATCAGCCGGAGGTTGGCCTCCGGCGTCACCGCGCCGCCGTCCGCGTGGAGGTCCCGCAGGTCGCGGAAGTACTGCAGGTACGGGTCCGGGGTGAAGGTGCTGAGCATGACGGCCGGTTCGTCGCTGACGTTGGCGAAGGTGTGCGGCGCCCCGGGCGGGACCATGACCAGGGTGCCGGCGGCGGCGTCGTGCTGCTCCTCCCCGACGGTGAACCGCACCGTGCCGGAGACGATGTAGAAGCCCTCGTCGTGCCGGGCGTGACGGTGCTGCGGCGGCCCGGGCGTGTGCGGGGCGAGGACGGACTCGGCGATCCCCAGACGGTGTCCGGTGGTGCCGCCGTCCTCCAGGATCCGCATCCGGGTGGTGCCCAGGAGGATCGTCTCGCCCTCGCCCGGCCCGACCACGGAGACGGCGGGGGCGGCGGGCAGCGATGGGAACGCGTTCGATTCTTGGCTCATGCCCCGATTCCACCGCCCGGACGGGTCGTGCGTCCAAGACCCGTTCGATGGCGGCCGATACCGCACGGGTATCGTTGCCGGTATGGAGCTGCGAACGCTGCGCTACTTCGTCGCGGTCGCCGAAGAACTCCACTTCGGCCGGGCCGCCGCCCGGCTGCACATGAGCCAGCCCCCGCTGAGCCGTGCGATCCGGCAGCTGGAGAGCGAGCTCGGCACCGTCCTGCTGAACCGCTCGGCCACCGGGACGACCCTCACCCCGGCGGGGGAGGCGCTGCTGGCGGAGGCGCGCGAGCTGCTCGACCGGGCCGAGCTGGCCCGCGCCCGGGTGGTCGCCGCGGCCGGTCCGGCCTCGCTGACCGTGGGCATCCTGGGCGACAGTTCCGACCTGGGGGTGACGCGGCTGGCCGCCGCGTACCGCCGGCGGTTCCCCGAGGTGGAGGTCCGCATCCGGGAGACCGACCTGACCGACCCGACCTGCGGGCTGCGCGCCGGACTGGTCGACGTCGCGCTGACCCGCGGCCCGTTCGACGAGACCGGACTGGCCGTCCACGAGCTGCGGGCGGACGGCGTGGGCGCGGTGCTGCGGGCCGACGATCCGCTGGCCGCCCGCGCGCGGCTGCGGCTGGCCGACCTGGCGGGCCGGCGGTGGTTCCAGTTCCCGGAGGGCACCGACCCGCTCTGGCAGGCGTACTGGAACGGCGGCGAGCGCCGTCAGGGGCCGGTGGTCCGTGCCGTGCAGGAGTGCCGGCAGGCGGTGCTCTGGAACGGCACGGTCGGGCTGGCGCCGCTCGGGCACGAGCCGCCCGCCGGACTGACGCTGGTCCCGATCGCGGACATGCCGGTGAGCCGGGTCCTGGCGGCCTGGAACGCGGGGGACCCGAACCCGCAGGTCAGGTCGTTCGTCCGGACCGCCGTGGCCGCCTACCGCGACTGAGCATCCGTCAGTCCGGGGCCGGTCCGGGCGCCGCTTCCCCGGAACTCCGCATCCCCCGCTTCACCGTGACGGTCCGTCATGGATTCGACGCGGACCGCTCCGGGCCGAACGAAAGGTCGGTCAGGGGCTTTCAAAGGTGATGTGACATGTGCCATGGTACTGATCACCGCTCCCCACCGGTCGCGACGGCACCGCTCCCACGGCGCTGTCGCTCTTTGGTCCTCACCCCCACCGGCCGCGTCCCCAACGCCGCCGACCACGGCCCGGAGGCCCCCACGTGAGAACCGCAGGACTGTCGCACCTTCGACAGTTGGCAAGACTGATGACGCTCATGCTCGCCCTGGTCCTGACGATCGGTCTGTTCGCCCCACTCGGGCAGGCCGCACCCGTCGCCGCGTCCCCGACCGCCGGGGACGCGACCGGAGCCCCCAGGGCTCCCGAGCTCCCGCCGCCCGGCGTCGAGGAGCCCGACAGCACCGCCCCGGCGCACGCCGAGCACGACAAGGCCCTCACACCGCACGACGTCAGGCCCCGCCAGGACTTCAATCCGTGGAGCACCCCGCGGCCGGCGGCCAAGTCACCCGGCCAGAATGCGGCGGCGGGCGAGACCACGGGCCAGACCGCGGCTGAGGCCGTGCCGTGCAACCCGGCCGACTTCGGGCGGACCGGCGCGGACCTGGTCAAGCTGATCAAGTCCGTCGACATGACCTGCGTCAACGACCTGTTCAGGATCGACACCCGGTACGCTGCCGCGGCCTTCCGTGAGTCGCAGATGCTCACCGTCACCGACGCCGTCCGCGAGGCCGCCGTCGCCTACCAGGGGAACAACAGCGGCTCCATCCAGCAGTTGATGTACTACCTGCAGGCCGGCTACGCCGTGCAGTGGGCCAACCCGGCCGTGGTCGGCCGGTACGACCGGCTCCCGGCCGCGATCCTCGCCGACGTGCAGGCCTTCTTCGCCAACCCGCACGCGCTGGACGCCACCGCGGAGAACGCCGGCCCGCTGCTGAACGCCGCCACGCTGGCGGACGTCCCCCGCGAGCCGCTCGCCTACCTCCCGATCGTCAAGCGGCTGCTCACCGCCTACAACGGCGGCGCCTGGGACAGGAACGACCTGATGTGGTCGCTCAACCCGGCGTTCCTGGTGCTCTACCGGGGCATCCGCAGCGAGGACCCGGCGTTCCGCGCGGCACTCCAGGCCGACCAGGGCCTGATCGACGCGGTCGCCGCCTTCGCCGACCGCGCCCTCGTGCACGCCGGCGGCGCCTACGACACCGTGCTCACCAACTCCGTCAAGGAGCTGAGCCGGTTCATGTTCTACCCCGAGCTCCGCCCCAGGACGCGGCCGTACCTGCAGGCGCTCACCGTGAAGTTCCAGGTCACCGGCCCCACCCGCAACCAGCGCGCGGCGGCCGTGAACGCGGTGCGGTTCTACGACCGGGCGAACTGCGCCCTCTACGGCACCTGCCAGGACCCGGAGCGCTTCAAGGCCGCCTACCTGACGAACACCAGGCAGTGCAGCCCGAGCATCCGGATCCTCGCCCAGGCCATGACCCCGGCGCAGCTCGACGCGACCTGCACCAGCCTGAACGGCCAGGACGCGTACTTCCACGGCGTCGCGCGCGACAGCGGCCCGGTCGCGGACGACCTCAACAGCACGATCGAGGTCGTCGCCTTCGACAGCAAGGCCGACTACGACACCCTCGCCTCGGTCATCTACGAGGCCGACACCAACAACGGCGGCGTGTACCTGGAGGGCGAGCCCTCCCGGGCCGGCAACCAGGCGCGGTTCCTGGCCTACCGGGCCACCTGGCTCCGGGACTTCGAGATCTGGAACCTCAACCACGAGTACACCCACTACCTCGACGCCCGCTACAACCTGTACGGCAACTTCGAGGTGGCCGACCGCACCCCGGTCGTCTGGTGGACGGAGGGCCTCGCGGAGGTCGTCGCCGACTCCTACCGCAAGCTGGTCAACGACGCCGCCATCCAGGTGGCCGCCCAGCACACCTACCGGCTGAGCGACCTCTTCGACACCTACTACGGTGACCAGGACCGCGTCTACCGCTGGGGCTACCTGGCCGTCCGCTACCTGCTGGAACGCCACCGGCCCGACGTGGACGCCCTGTTGGCCCGCTACCGCAAGGGCGACTGGGCCGGCTCCCGCACCCTGCTCAAGTCGACCGTCGGCACCCGCTACGACGCCGACTTCGACTCCTGGCTCACCGCCTGCGCGGGCGGCGAGTGCAGGAACACGCCCGCCTTCCCGCCGCTGACCGAGTGCGCCGGCGGCGACCTCCGGCAACTGGACCGGAACTGCGGCCGCGCCAACCTGGCGGCGGTCACCGGCGACTACGCGCACTTCTACCTCTCGGTGCCGCCCGGCACCCGCCAGCTCCGGGTCACCAGCAGCGGCGGCACCGGCAACGGCGAGCTGTACTACAACCCGTACGGCTGGGCCTACACCAACGCGTACGTCACCCGCTCGGCCGGCCCGGACAACTCCGAGTCCCTCACCGTCACCAACCCGCCGAGCGGCTACGTCTTCTTCAGCCTCTACGCCCAGCAGGGCTTCAGCGGCGTGACCGTCACCAGCGAGTTCTGACCCCCGCGCGACGATACCGCGCTGCTGCTCGCCCGCTACCGCCACCGCCCCCGGTCCGCCGGCACCCGCCGGACCGGGGGCGGTCCGCTGGGCGGCGCCTCACTCGGCGCTGCCGTCGAGGGCGGCGCGGACACTCGGCCGGATCACGAAGATCTCGGCGGTGCCGGTCACGTCCAGCAGCCGTCGGGTCTGCGCCCGCGGTGCCACGAGCAGCAGCTCGATGCGGGCCGCCTGCGTACCGAGCCGGGTTCTGAGCAGGGCGTTGACCCCGGTGGAGTCGCAGAACTCCAGGCCGGACAGGTCGACCACCAGCCGCGGCAGGCCGGCGCTCAGGGCGCTGTCGAGCGCCTTCTCCAGTTTTCGGGTCCGTCTTCAAGCCCCCGCCTGCCGTGCGACGCCGGGGCACGCACCTCGCCGCGTTGTCGTCGGTCGCCAATGCTCCGCAGTGGCTCCCTCCTCCGCCTTGCGATGCACGCACCCCAACGCCGCACGGCCCGCCCTCCGGGCGGACGACGGGGGCTTGAAGACGGACCCGAGCCGCTCCTCCTGGTCGATCTTGCCTTCGAGGCGGAGGACGGTGGCCGTGCCGGGAACGGTGGTGGCGGTGATCCGCAGCACGCGTGCGGTGCCGGGCGTGGGCGGGTCGGCGGAGTCGCGTCGGGCGGGCATGACCGTGGCTCCCTTGGACGGACAGGTGTTCTCCCCTCCCGCGCGGGTGCGGAAGGTCCGGGCGCGGCCACGGGGGACCGCCGACCGGGGTGGGACGGCCGGGCGAGCGCGGCGGTCACACGTGATCGTGCTGCTCACGGTGATCACCGGGGGAGCCGTCGTCCCGTTGGTCGTCGTCGGCGCCGGGCGGGAGGCCGGCGAACAGCGCCAGCAGATCGCCGATCTCGTAGCCGGCCTCGGCCGGGTGGCGGAAGGCGGTGTGCCGGGCGACCTGGTAGTGGTTGCGGCGTCCGCGCCGGGTGCGGGTGAGGTAGCCGGCGGCCTCCAGGTCGGTGACGATGGCCTGGGCGGCCCGCTCGGTCAGCCCGCACGCGGCAGCGAGGTCCCGCAGCCGGACCTCCGCGTCACGCGAGATCATCAGCAGGATCCGCGCGTGCTGCGTCAGGAACGTCCAGCTGGTGCGGGGCTCGTGCTCGGACGCCATACCACAAGTATGAGCCCTGATTCCGGTTCCGCCACCCCGGAATCCGGTTTCCGGTGAATCGCCGGCCCGGCTCCCGCGGCCCCCTCCCGCCGGTCAACACCGCGCGTCCGTCCCTCACTCCCGAGGGTGAGCGAAGCCGCGACGGACGGGCCGCGGGCGCCCGGTGACCGTGGCTGACCGCCACCGACGGATACCATGCGGGCACTGTGAGTGAGGGTGGGAGGTCTCCGTCATGAGCGTGACGCATCGGTACCGGGACGCCTGGGAGGGCTTCTGGCGGGATGCGCCGGACGAGCCCGGGGCGGTGATCTGGGACGTGGAGGCGGCCCTCGTGGCGGAGCGCCACCTCGCGCTGTTCGAGCCGCACCTGGTCGATCCGGAGCTGCCGGTGGTCGATCTGGGGTGCGGCAACGGGACGCAGACGCGCTTCCTCGCCGGGCGGTTCGGCCGGGTGCTCGGGGCCGATCTGTCTGATGCCGCCGTCGAGTTGGCCCGGCGGCGGGATCCGGCCGGGCGGGCCGAGTACGTCCGGCTGGACGCCACCGACGCCGGGGCCGTCCGGGAGCTCCACGACCGCCTCGGTGACGTGAACCTGTACATGCGCGGGGTGATCCACCAGAGCGAGCCGGCCGACCGCCGACCGGTCGCCGAGGCCGTCGCGGTGCTGGTGGGGGAGCGCGGGCGGGCGTTCCTGGTCGAGCTGGCCGAGGCGGCCAAGCGCTTCCTCGGGGAGCTCGCGGCGAGTCCGGCCGGGCCGCCGCCGAAGCTGCGCCCGGTGTTCGAGCACGGGCTGGCCCCGGCCGAGGTCGCCGACGAGGCGCTCGGCGAGCTGCTCGGCGCGGCCGGGCTCACCGTCCTCGCCTCCGGTGACCTGCCGCTGGCCACGACGGAGTTCGCGGCCGACGGCGAGCGGATCGAGCTTCCGGCGCGCTGGCTGCTCGTCGCCGGGGACGGGGTGCGGCGGGCGTTCTGAGCCCGAGGTGTCGCGGGGTGGCGCCATGTGGCACCATCTCGCCTCTCGTGCTCCTCCTGGTGCCGCCGTGTCGCCAAGGTGATGTCGTCATATCTGTGCAGGTCAGGGCGGTCAGGGTCGGTCGCATGCCAAATCCGGCACGTATGGGGCTTGCGCATGGCGTCATTATGGTGCCACCATGACGTCATGGACCTCACCCCGTATGTCGAGAACCTGCGCCGCGAACTCGCCGTGGCCGCCGAGGCGGGCGGGGAGGACGCCCGGAGGCTGGCCGAGCGGCTCACCGCGCCGCTGGAGTCGGCGACCAGGCTGACCATGCTCGCCGTGCTCTCCGCCGCGATGGACGAGATCACCCGTGAACTCGCCCCCGGCTCGGTCGACGTACGGCTGCGCGGGCCGGACCCGGACTTCGTGGTGACGCTGCCGCTCGCCGAGGAGGCCGCGCCCACCGAGCCGGTCCTGTCCGTCGAACCGACCAGGGCGGCGGCCGAGGCCGACGAGGGCGGCACCGCCCGCGTCAACCTCCGACTGCCGGCCCACCTCAAGGCACGCGCCGAGGAGGCCGCGGGTCGGGAGGGCCTCTCCGTCAACGCCTGGCTGGTCCGGGCCGTGTCGGCGGCGGTCGACGGCGGCGCCCGGCCGCCCGTGCCCGAGCGCACCCACACCGTCGGCCGGAGCCTCACGGGCTGGGTCCGCTAGGGCCCGCCAGCACCGATCACCACCTCACCCCACATCCGTCACCGACCCGGAGGACGCGACCACCATGCCTTCGTTCGACACCCCCGACCCGATCGCCGTCACCGCCCAGGTGGAGGCCGGATCCATCCGTTTCGCCGCCGTCGACCGCCCGGACACCGTGGTCGAGGTGCGACCGCGCGACCCGAAGAAGGACCAGGACGTGCGGTCCGCCGAGCAGACCGAGGTCACGTACGCCGGTGGCGTGCTGACCGTCCGGACGCCCAAGCCGCGCTACTTCGTCGGCCGCACCGGCACGGTCGACGTCACGGTCGAGCTGCCCGCGGGCTCGCGCGTCGAGGTCGGCGGCGCCTGGACCCAGGTGTTCGGCGAGGGCCGGCTGGGCGAGACCAGGGTGAAGACCTCGTCCGGGGACGTCCGCCTCGACACGACCGGGCCGCTCACGCTGACCGCCTCGCACGGCTCGATCACCGTGGACCGGGTCGAGGGGGAGGCCGAGATCACCACCAGCTCCGGCAGCCTGCGGATCGGCCGGATCGACGGCGCGGCCGTCCTCAAGAACTCGCACGGCACCACCACCGTCGACGTCGCCCACGGCGACCTGCGGGTGAGCGGAGCCAACGGCGACATCGAGGTCCGGCGGGCCGGGGGCTCGGTCGCCGCCACCACCGCCCACGGCACCCTGCGCATCGGCGAGGTCGCGCGGGGCCGCGTGCAGCTGGAGACCTCCTACGGCGCCATCGAGGTCGGCATCCGGGAGGGCACGGCGGCCTGGCTGGACGTCAGCTCGACCTCCGGGCAGGTCCGCAACATGCTCGCCGCCTCCGACGCCCCGGGGAAGGCCGAGGACACCGTCGAGGTCCACGCCCGCACCCGGTACGGCAACATCGACGTCCTCCGCGCCAGGGCCTGATCCCGCAGCGGACGCGGACGCGGACACGGACGCGGACACGGCCACGGACGCGGACACGGCCACCGCCGCGATCATGTCCGCATCCGGTTGAACCGGGGAGCGGTCCCAGATCGTCCTCCTCCATATGACCGACTTGTGGATCCAGCTCCGTCCGACCTGCCCTCGGGCCGCCCTGCCCGGCGCGGCCCCGACCGTCCGCCGCTCCATACGCGGGGCCGGCGCCCGGCGGGCCGGGTGACGGCGCGGCTGCCCGGCGGACGGGCGCGGTACGGGGCGATCGCCCTGGTGGTGGTCGCCGCGGTGGCAGCGACCACCTGGTGGTGGCGGCCGTGGGCCGACACCGCGCCGAAGCCGCTGGCGTTCACCACGGCGCCCGGCGGCACCGCCCGGTTCGGCACCGGGGAGCACCTCTACACGTACAAGGTGCGGGCCGAGAACGGGCTCAAGATCACGCCCGCGCGGTTCGCCGCCGAGGTGGACGCCGTCCTCGGCGACGTCCGGCGCGGCTGGGCGGCCGGCGGCGCCTGGTCCTTCCAGCGGGTGGACGCCGACCCGGTGGACTTCACCGTCTACCTGGCGACCCCGGAGTCCACCGACCGGATCTGCGGGCAGTACGGGCTGGACACGGGCGGCTGGGTGAACTGCGCCGCCGGCAAGCAGGTCGTCATCAACCTCAAGCGCTGGAACGAGCTGTCCGAGTTCTACGCCGGCAAGCCCGAGCTCTACCACGCCCTCGCCGTCAACCACGAGGTCGGGCACATCCTCGGCCAGGGCCACGTCGACTGCCCCGGCGAGGGGGCGCCGGCGCCGGTGATGATGCAGCAGATCAAGGGCCTGCACGGCTGTGTGCCGAACGGCGTGCCGTACGCCGAGGACGGCACCCTGCTGACCGGCCCGCCGATCGCCGCACCCAGCGCGAGCCCCGTGCCCTGACGGCGGCGCTCAAGCACTGCGGGTGCCGGGGAGTCAGCCGAGGGCGGCGGCCTTGCGCAGCAGCACCGACCGCTCGCGGGTGTTGCGGCAGAGCCGGGCGGCGAGCTCCAGCTCCGAGCGCGCCTCGGCTGTGCGACCGAGACGGGTGAGCAGTTCGCCGCGCACCCCCGGGAGCAGGTGGGAGCCGGAGAGCCGGCCGGAGGCGGCCAGCTCGTCGACGATCCGCAGCGCCTCCTGCGGCCCGACCGCCATGGCGACGGCCACCGCCCGGTTGAGCTCGACCACGGGGGAGGGCGCGATCCGGCCGAGCGCCTCGTAGAGCAGCACGATCCGCGGCCAGTCGGTCGCGGCCACCGACGGGGCCTCGGCATGGCAGGCGGCGATCGCGGCCTGGAGGCCGTACGGGCCCAGGCCGTGGCCGACGGCCGTCGCCCGGCCGAGCGCGGCCAGACCTCGCCGGACGGCCGAGCGGTCCCACCGGCGGCGGTCCTGGTCCTCCAGGAGGACGGGCTCGCCGTCGGCGCCGGTGCGGGCGGGGAAGCGGGCGGCGGTCAGCTCGAACAGGGCGAGCAGGCCGAACACCTCCGCCTCGCCCGGCAGCAGCGCGGCCAGGGTGCGGGCCAGCCGGATCGCCTCGTAGGCGAGGTCGGTACGCAGCAGCCGATCGCCGCTGGTCGCCGTCGAGCCCTCGGTGAAGATCACGTAGAGCACGCTCAGCACCGTGCCGAGGCGCTCGCGGCGCTCCTCCGGCGGGGGCACCGCGAACGGGACCCCGGCGGCGGCGACGGTCTTCTTCGCCCGGGTGATCCGGGCCTGGACGGTGGGCACCGGGACGAGGAAGGCGCGGGCGATCTCCTCGCTGGAGAGTCCGGCGACCACGCGCAGGGTGAGCGCCGTACGGGCCTCGGGCGACAGCACGGGGTGGCAGGCCACGAACATCAGCGCGAGGACGTCGTCCTCGATCACGTCCGGGTCCCACGGCAGCTCGTCCGGGTCCTCCGGCGCGGGCTCGGCCCCGGAGCTCGCCCCGCCCTCGCCGAGCCGGTCCGCGAGGGCGGAGTAGCGCTCGTCGAGGGCGGAGCGGCGGCGGAACTGGTCGATGGCGCGCCGCCGGGCGGTGGCGAGCAGCCAGCCCACCGGGCTGGCCGGCTCGCCGTCCCGGGCCCAGGAGACGAGGGCCTCGGCCACGGCCTCCTGGGCGACGTCCTCGGCGAGGGCGAAGTCGCCGGTGTAGCGGGTGAGGGCGCCGATGATCCGCGCGGACTCGATCCGCCAGACGGCCTCGACGGCCCGCCGGGCCGCGGCGGCGCCCGGCGGTTCGTCGACGGTCCCGGCCGCCGCGGTGTCGTCGGCGGCGTCCTCGGCCGGTCCGGTGCTCAGAGCTGGCCGGTCCGCTCGCGCCATGCCCGCTCCTTGATGATCCACTCGTTGTCCTGCGGGAACTCGTCGATGCCCGGCACCCGCCGGATCTCGACCTTCGTCCCCGCGAAGACCGGCAGCCGCTTCGCCCAGGTGACCGCCTCCTCCTGCGAGGCCACGTCGAGGATGTAGAAGCCGCCGAACAGTTCCTTGGTCTCACCGTACGGGCCGTCGGTGACAACCGGCGTCTCCCCGGCGAAGTCGACCACCACGCCCTTGGACGCGTCGTCGAGCCCCTCGGCGGCGACGAGCACCCCGGCCCGGATCAGCTCGTCGTTGTAGCGGCCCATCAGGTCGAGGATCTCCTCGAAGGGCGTCTCCATCATCTTCGCGATCGCCTCGTCGCTGCCACGCATGATCAACATGTACTTCGCCATGGCTGGTCTCCTTGGTGCGGGGAGTCGCTGTCCGACCCTCTCTACCCCAGGTCGAACGGCACGGCGGTGGATCGACACGGCGGAGGCGTCCGGAGAAGATTTTTCTCCGGACGCCTCCAGGAACGCGCTCCGAGCGCATGTTCCAAGCCGCTGCGCCGACCGTTGCCTGCCTGCCGCTACACGCCGGCCCGGTCCGCCGGGGAGGTCCGCCGGGCGGCCGGGGCCGTGCCGCCCGGGCCGTCGGCGTCCAGGGCCCGGAGGATGTCCTCCACACTCTGCTTGGCGTCGCCGAACAGCATCGCGCTGTTCTCGCGGAAGAACAGCGGGTTCTGCACACCCGCGTAGCCGGAGGCCATGGACCGCTTGAACACGATCACCTGCTCCGCCTCCCACACCCGCAGCACCGGCATACCGGCGATCGGGCTGGCCGGATCGTCCATGGCGGCCGGGTTGACGGTGTCGTTGGCGCCGATGACGAGGACGACGGTGGTCGCGGCGAGGTCGTCGTTGATCTCGTCCATCTCCAGGACGATGTCGTACGGCACCTTCGCCTCGGCCAGCAGTACGTTCATGTGCCCGGGCAGCCGCCCGGCGACGGGGTGGACGCCGAACCTGACCTCGACGCCCCGCTCGCGCAGCCGGCGGGTGAGCTCCGCCACCGGGTGCTGCGCCTGGGCCACCGCCATGCCGTAGCCGGGGGTGATGACGACCGACCTGGCCCGCGCGAGCTGCCGCGCCGCCTCCTCGGCCCGGATCTCGCGGTGCTCGCCCTGCTCCTCGGCCCCGCCCGAGGGAGCCTCGATGCCGAAGCCGCCCGCGATCACCGAGAGGAAGGAGCGGTTCATCGCCCGGCACATGATGTACGACAGGTAGGCGCCCGAGGAGCCGACCAGCGCGCCGGTGACGATGAGCAGGTTGTTGTCGAGCAGGAAGCCGGCCGCCGCCGCGGCCCAGCCGGAGTAGCTGTTGAGCATCGAGACGACGACGGGCATGTCGCCGCCGCCGATCGAGGCGACCAGGTGCCAGCCCAGCGCGAGCGCCAGCACGGTGACGGCGATCATCGCCCCGAGCCCCGGGCTGACCGTGAACCAGACCGTCAGCCCGACGAACCCCGCCAGCGCGCCGATGTTCAGCGCGTTCTTGCCGGGCAGGGTCAACGGGCGCGAGGCGATCCGGGCGGACAGCTTGAGGAAGGCCACGATCGACCCGGTGAAGGTGACCGCCCCGATGAAGACGCCGATGAACACCTCGGCGTGGTGGATGCCCAGCAGGTCGCCGGAGACGGCGGTCTGGTCCGCTCCGTGCGCCTCCACCTCCAGGTAGCTGTTCCAGCCGACCAGCACCGCGGCGAGGCCGACGAAGCTGTGCAGCACGGCGATGAGCTCCGGCATCTGCGTCATCTCGACCTGCCGCGCCCGCCACAGGCCGGCCACCCCGCCCAGCGCCATCGCGAGGACGATCAGCGCGACCGCGCCGGCGCTGATGCTCCTGGACGCCACCACGACGGTGGCGACCAGGGCGAGGGCCATGCCGGCGATGCCGTAGACGACCCCGGCGCGGGAGGTGCGGTGCTGGGACAGCCCGGCCAGGCTGAGGATGAACAGCAGGGCGGCGACGAGGTCCGCGGCGTGGGCCGCCGTGGTGGAGGTCATCGGGCTCAGCGCCTTTCCGGGGACGAGGAGAACATGCTCAGCATGCGGCGGGTGACGGCGAAGCCGCCGAAGATGTTCACACTCGTCAGCAGGATCGCCACGAAGGACAGCACGGTGACCAGCGCGCTCCCGTGCCCGATCTGGAGCAGGGCGCCGATCACCACGATCCCGGAGATCGCGTTGGTGACCGACATCAGCGGGGTGTGCAGGGCGTGGTGGACCTTGCCGATCACGTAGTAGCCGATGACCACGGCGAGCGCGAACACCGTGAAGTTCCGGGCGAGTTGGGCCGGGGCGAAGGCGATCAGCAGGAACATCGCGAGCATCCCGGCGCCGATCAGGCCGAACCGGGCCGCCGGGGTCAGTCGCGGCGGCTTCGGCTCCACCGCCGCCGGGCCTGCGGTGGGCGCGGCGGGTGCGGGAGCGGCCGAGACGGCCACCGGCGGTGGCGGCCAGGTGACCTCGCCCGCCCGGACCACGGTCACCGCCCGCTGCACCACGTCCTCGAAGTCCAGGACCAGCTGCCCGTCCTGACCAGGCGTCAGCAGCTTCAGCAGGTTGACCAGATTGGTGCCGAACAGCTGCGAGGCCTGGGCGGGCAGCCGGGAGGCGAGATCGGTGTAGCCGATGATGGTGACCCCGTTGCCGCTGACCACCGTCCGGCCCGGGACGGTGCCCTCGACGTTGCCGCCCTGCGCGGCGGCCATGTCGACGACGACGCTGCCCGGCCGCATCACCGCGACGTCCTCGGCGGTCAGCAGCCGCGGGGCCGGCCGGCCGGGGATCAGCGCCGTGGTGATGACGATGTCCACGTCCTCGGCCTGCTGGTGGTAGAGCGCCGCCGCGGCGCGGTCGTAGTCGGCCGAGGTCGCCTTCGCGTAGCCGTCGGTGCTCGCCTCCTGCGCGACGTCCACCGGCAGGTACTCGCCGCCGAGGGACTTCACCTGGTCGGCGACCTCCGGCCGCGGGTCGGTCGCCCGGACGATCGCGCCCAGGCTGGAGGCGGCGCCGATCGCGGCGAGCCCGGCCACCCCCGCGCCGGCCACCAGGACCTTGGCCGGCGGGACCTTGCCCGCGGCCGTCACCTGGCCGGTGAAGAAGCGCCCGAACACGTGCGCCGCCTCGATCACGGCCCGGTAGCCGGCGATGTTCGCCATCGAGCTGAGCACGTCCATGGACTGCGCGCGGGAGATCCGCGGCACCGCGTCCAGCGCGAGCGCGGTCACCGGGCGGGTGGACAACTCCTCCAGCAGGTCGGGCCGTTGGGCCGGGGCGAGCAGGCCGACCAGGGTCGCGCCGTCCCGCAGCCGGGCGATCTCCGCGGTCGACGGCGCGTTGACCTTGAGGACGATGTCGGCCGTCCAGGCGTCCGCGACGGTCGCGCCGGCGGCGGTGTAGGCGTCGTCGGTGAAGCCGGAGGCCGTACCGGCGCCGGACTCGACCACGACCTCGTAGCCGAGGGCGAGGATCCCCCGGACGGTGGACGGTGTCGCGGCGACCCGGGTCTCCCCGGCGGCCGACTCGGCGACCACGCCGATGCGTCGCGGGGGGTGGTGCGTGGCGTCCTGTGCAGACATCACTCGTGCCTCTCTCCTCGGAGGAGCCGTTGACGGCGGGATCCGCGTCCGGGGGAGTGTTGCTTCCCCTTGGAGGCAGGAACCTACCCGCCCGGGCCCCTTGGGGCACCGGGGCGAGGCCGTGACGTGCTTCACCGGTTCGTGGCGCGGTGGGTCCGCTGCGCCGAGCGGGTCGGCGGGGGCGCGCGGTGCGGCCGGGGCGCCCGGCGCGGGCTCCGGCCGACGCGCTCGCGCCCCCGGCTGGAGTGGTCGCGCTACCCGCCCGGAGCGTGCTCAGAAGCCGTGGGCGCCGGCGCCGTCGCGCAGCAGGGCGAAGGCCGTGACGGTCTCGGCGGCGGCCTGTCGCCCGGCCTCGTCGACGTCCTGCCCGCCGTCGGTCAGCCGGATCCAGGTGGTGTGGGCGAGCTCCTGACGGACGGCCAGGTACTGCGCGGCCAGCAGCCGGGCCGCGATGCCGCGCGCCGGGTCCAGCGCCTCGACGAGCGCCTCCGCGTCGGCGTCGAGGTACGCCCTGAGCTGGGCGGACAGCCCGGGGGTCTGGTAGACCAGCCGGAGGAAGGCGAGCACCTCGGGATCGTCGGTCAGCCCGGTCTGCGGCTCGTGGGCGGCCAGCCCCGCCAGGTGGTGGCGCTCCAGGGCCTCCAGTGGGGTGAGCCCGGCGGCCCGGTCGCGCACCACCCGGCCGGCCTCGCCGAGGTGGTCGGCGAAGCGGTGCAGGACCAGCTCCTCCTTGCTGGCGAAGTACCGGAACAGGGTGGGCTTGGAGACCTCCGCGGCGGCGGCGATCTCGGCCACCGAGACCTGCTCGAAGCCCCGGTCGAGGAAGAGGGCGATGGCGGTGTCGGCGATGGTCTGCCGGGTGCGCTGCTTCTTGAGGGTCCGCAGACCCGGTTCTGGCTCGCTCGGACTCATATGGAGATCATAACCCGGGTAAATTCGTTACCTGGTTGCGTTCGTTACCGGGTTGCTGTTTCATGGAGCCATCGACAACCGGAAGGGACGGACACAATGACGACGACCGTGGTGATCGTGGGGGCGGGGCCGACCGGACTGACGCTGGCCTGCGGGCTGGCCCGGCAGGGCGTGGCGGTACGGGTCCTGGAGCGGGCCGCCGCCCACGCCACCGGCTCCCGCGGCAAGACGCTCAACCCGCGCAGCCTGGAGATCCTCGCCGACCTGGGCCTGGCCGACGGACTGGCCGCGGTGGGCCGCACCCACCTGCCGTTCCGCAAGTACTTCGACAGCGCCTTCGTCAACGAGACCGAGCCGTTCGCCGGCGCGCGGCCCAGCGCCACCACGCCCTACCCGGCCAGCCGCTGGCTCCAGCAGCCGCAGCTGGAGCAGCTGCTGCGCGAACGGCTCGCCGACCTCGGCGTGACGGTGGAGCTCGGCGCCGAACTGGTGGACGTGCGGCAGGACGCCCACGGGGCGGAGGCGGTGCTCGCGGACGGCCGGCGGATCCCCGCCGCGTACGTGGTCGCCTGCGACGGCGGCCGCTCGACGGTGCGCAAGCTGCTCGGCATCCCCTTCGTCGGCGACGGCGACCCGGAGCCGATGATGGTCTGCGGCGACGTCGAGGTCGAGGGCCTGGAGCCGGACGCCTGGCACCAGTGGTTCGGGCCGCAGGGCGCGTTCATGCTCTGCCCGTTCGAGGGCAGCACCCGCTGGCAGCTCCAGGCCAGCCCGGAGACCGACGCCGAGGGCCGGACCGTCCCCCCGTCGCTGGAGAGCTTCCAGCGACTGGCGGCCCGGCACACCGGTCGCGAGGACCTCCGGCTCAGCGACGCCACCTGGCTCTCCACCTGGCGGATCAACGTCCGGATGGCCGAGCGCTACCGCGAGGGGCGGGTCCTGCTGGCCGGCGACTGCGCGCATGTCCACCCCACGGCGGGCGGGCTCGGCATGAACACCGGCATCCAGGACGCCTGGAACCTCGCCTGGAAGCTCGGGTACGTGGTCCGCGGCCTCGCCGCGCCCGCCCTGCTGGACACCTACCAGGAGGAGCGGCTGCCGATCGCCGCGTGGACGCTCGACGTCACCAGCAGCGGCATGGCCGCCGTCGTCAAGGGGATCGAGACCCCCGGCATCGGGGTCGAGGCCGGCGGGGTGGGCGACTTCACCGGCCTCTCCCTGGGCTACGGCTGGAGCAGCCTCGCCGGTGGCGGCGCCACCGACGCGCTGAAGCCCGGCGACCGGGCGCCCGACGCCCCCTGCCCCGGCCCCGACGGCGCGCCCGGCCGCCTCTTCGAGCAGTTCGCGGGCGACCACTTCACCCTGCTGGCCTTCGGACCGGGCGCCCGCCCCGCGCTCGCCGGACTGCCCGACCACGTCCGGCCGGTGGCGCTCGACGACCCCGACGGCGAGGCCCGCCGGGCCTACGGGATCACCGGCGAGGCGCTCGTCCTCGTCCGGCCCGACAACCACCTGGCGCTCGTCGCCCCGGCGACCGCCCCCGAGCAGGTGCGCTCCTACCTCGAATACCTCGAACGGCTCGGCGCCTAGGCCCGCTCTCTTTCAGGGCGCGCGCACCTGTGGTACTCCCAGGGAGGTCCTGCCCGCCCCTCGACGATCGGACGCCCGCCGTGGACTCGCTGCTGCTCTCCCGTCGCGACCTCGACTTCCTGCTGTACGACTGGCTGGACGTCACCGCGCTGACCCGCCGCCCCCGCTACGCCGACCACGACCGGGACACCTTCGACGCGGTGCTCGACCTCGGCGAATCCATCGCCACCCGGCACTTCGCCCCGCACAACAAGCGGAACGACGCCGAGGAGCCCCGCTTCGACGGCGAGCGGGTGCACCTCGTGCCGGAGGTCGCCGAGGCGCTGCGGGTCTTCGCCGAGGCCGGTCTGACCGGCGCCGCGATGGACCACGCGGTCGGCGGCTGGCAGCTGCCGACCGTGGTAGCCAACGCCTGCACGGCCTGGTTCCAGGCCGCGAACGTCGGCACCGCCGCCTATCCGTTCCTCACCGTGGGCAATGCCAACCTGCTGCTGGCGCACGGCAGTCCGGAGCAGATCGACACCTATGTGCGGCCCATGGTCGAGGGGCGCTTCTTCGGCACCATGTGCCTGTCGGAGCCGCAGGCCGGCTCCTCGCTGGCCGACCTCACCACCCGGGCGGTGCCGCAGGCCGACGGCGGCTACCGGATCACCGGCACCAAGATGTGGATCTCCGGCGGCGACCACGAACTCGGCGAGAACATCGTCCACCTGGTGCTGGCCAGGATCCCCGGCGCCCCGGCGGGCGTGAAGGGCATCTCGCTGTTCGCGGTGCCCAAGTTCCTGGTCCGGCCGGACGGCACGCCGGGGGAGCGCAACGACGTGGTGGTGGCCGGCCTCAACCACAAGATGGGCTACCGGGGCACCGTCAACACCCTGCTCAACTTCGGGGAGGGCCGGTACACCCCGGGCGGGGCGCCGGGCGCGGTCGGCGAGCTGGTGGGGGAACCCCACCAGGGGCTCGCCGCGATGTTCCACATGATGAACGAGGCGCGGATCGGCGTCGGCCTGGGCGCCACCGCGCTCGGCTACACCGGCTACCTGCATGCCCTGGACTACGCCCGCACCCGCCCGCAGGGCCGCCCGCTCACCGGAAAGGACCCGCTGGCCCCGCAGGTCCCGATCATCGAGCACGCCGACGTGCGCCGGATGCTGCTGGCCCAGAAGAGCTACGTCGAGGGCGCGCTCGCCCTCGGCCTGTACTGCAGCCGGCTGGTCGACGAGGAGCGGACGGCCGAGGAGGAGCCCGCGCGGGCCCGGGCCCACCTGCTGCTGGACGTGCTGACGCCGATCGCCAAGAGCTGGCCCGCGCAGTGGTGCCTGGCCGCCAACGACCTGGCGATCCAGGTGCACGGCGGCTACGGCTACACCCGCGAGTACAACGTCGAGCAGTTCTACCGGGACAACCGCCTCAACGCCATCCACGAGGGCACCCACGGCATCCAGGGGCTGGACCTGCTGGGCCGCAAGGTCGTCATGGGCGGCGGCGCCGGGCTGCGGCTGCTCCTGGACACCCTCGCGGCGACCGTGGCCAGGGCCCGGGCCGCCGGCGGCGAGGCGGCCGAGCTGGCCGACCCGCTGGAGGGGGCGGCCGCCCGGGTCGGCCGCACCACGGCCGCGCTCTGGGCGACCGGCGATCCGGCGACGGCGCTGGCCAACGCCTCCACCTACCTGGAGGCCGTCGGTCATGTGGTGCTGGCCTGGATCTGGCTGGAGCAGTTCCTGGCGCTGGGGGACGGCGCGGAGCCGTTCCACCAGGGCAAGCGGCAGGCGGCCCGGTACTTCCTCCGGGTCGAACTCCCGCGGACCGGGCCGCAGTTCGACCTGCTCGACCGGCTGGACCGGACCGCCGCGGACTGCCGCCCGGAGTGGTTCTGACGCCGGTCGGGGGAGTCGGCGGCCTCCGGACGGGCGGCCGCCGACGGTGCCGGTACCGGTGCCGGTGCCTCAGGAACGCGGCTGGTTGATGTTGACCAGCCAGGTGATGCCGAAGCGGTCGGTGCACATCCCGAAGACGTCGCCCCACATCTGCTTCTCCATCGGGACGGCCACCGAGCCGCCGCCGGAGAGCTTCGCCCAGTAGTCGCGCAGCTCGGTGTCGTCCTCGCCGCTGACGCTCACCGAGATGTTGCCGCCGGGCGTGTAGTCGGTGCCGGGCGGGTTGTCGGCGGCCATCAGGGTGAAGCCGCTGCTGGTGGAGAGCATGCCGTGCATGATCCGGTCGCCGCCCGGGCCCTCCCCGGCGCCGAAGTCGCCGTAGGTGTTGAGGCTCAGCTCGCCGCCGAAGACCTGCTGGTAGAACTCCAGGGCCTGCCGGGCGTCGCCGTTGAAGGTGATGTACGGGTTGAGGATGGAAGGCATGATTGATCCCTTTCCTGATGAATTCCTGGGAAATGACCGTTTCCTCAGCCTAGGGAATGCCGCGCCGGGGAGCCCGGCGACGCCCCGGAGCGATCGGCCGCCCGCCGTCGGCCCGCCGTCGGCCCGCCGTCGGCCCGGTGTCGGGCCGGCCGGGTCGCCGGCCGGGCTCAGCTGTCGAAGCCGAGGCCGAACCGGTCGAGGGTGCGCAGCCAGAGGTTGCGGTGTCCGGCGTTCGCGTCGGCGCGGGTGAGGGCCCACTGGGTGATCCCGATGCCGATCGAGCGGGCCGGCTCGGGCGGGAAGGGCAGCGGCTTGCGGCGGACCATCTCCAGCGCGGTGCGTTCGGTGCGGGCGCCGTCCAGCAGGTCGAGCATCACCTCGGCGCCGAAGCGGGTGGCGCCGACGCCCAGCCCGGTGTAGCCGGCCGCGTAGGCGACCCGGCCGGCGTGCGAGAGGTCGAAGAAGGCGCTGAACCGGGTGCAGGTGTCGATCGCGCCGCCCCACGCGTGGCTGAAGCGGACGCCCTCCAACTGCGGGAAGGTCCGGAAGAAGTGCCGGGCGAGGGTGGCGAAGGTCTCCGGCCGCTGGTCGCGCTCGGCCCGCACCCGGCTGCGGAACTGGTGGACGACGTCGTAGCCGCCGAACAGGATCCGGTTGTCGGCGGAGAGCCGGACGTAGTGGAAGTGGTTGGCGCTGTCGGCGAAGCCCTGGCGGTTGCGCCAGCCGACGGCGGCGAGCTGCTCGTCCGTCAGCGGTTCGGTCATCAGCGCGTAGTCGTAGACCGGCACGGTGCGCGGCCGGTGGCGGCGCAGCAGCGAGGGGAAGGCGTTGGTGGCGAGGGCGACCCGGCGGGCGCCGACGCGGCCGTACGGGGTGCGGACGGTGATCCCGCGCGGGGAGTCGGTGAGCCCGGTGGCCCGGGTGTGCTCGTGGATCCGGACGCCGAGGTCGAGGCAGGCCCGCTTGAGGCCCCAGGCGAGGCGGGCGGGGTTGACCATGGCGACGCCCTCGCGGTCCCAGAGGCCGCCGAGGAAGGTGGGGGAGTCGATCTCGGCGCGGACGGCGTCGCGGTCGAGGAGTTCGGGCCGGGTGCCGTAGCGGGCGGCGAGGTCGGCGAACTCGCGCAGGCCGTCGAGCTGGTACGGCTCGGTGGCGACGACGAGGGAGCCGGTGCGCTCCCACTGGCAGTCGATGCCGTGGCGCGCGACGGTCTCCTCGATGGCCCGGAGGTTGGCGGCGCCGAGGCGCTCCAGGGTGGCGAGTTCGCCGGGCCAGCGCTGGTGCCCGTTGGCCAGGCCGTGGGTGAGGCTGGCCTCGCAGAATCCGCCGTTGCGCCCGGAGGCGGCCCAGCCGACCTCCTGCGCCTCGATCAGCACGACGTCGAGCGAGGGGTCGCGCTCCTTGGCGATCAGGGCCGTCCACAGTCCGCTGTAGCCGCCGCCGACCACCAGGAGGTCGCACCGGACGTCGCCGACCAGGGCGGTGGCGGCCGCGGGCCGGTCGGGGTCGTCGAGCCAGAACGGTACGGGCTGGGCGTCCTGGAGGGCGCGGACGGGGTCGGCCATGGCGGTGGCTCCTTCGGTGCGTGGCGGGGTGGCCCCCGGATGGCGCCATCAGACCGCCGTGCCGCTCCCAAGGTCAATGGTGTTGTCATAAGAGTCGGTCGGCATCGGTCGCCACCTGATCCGCACGTTCGCCGAGGAGTGGGTCGTCGGCCTCACCGACCTCACCCCGCAGGTCCGCAAGGCCGCGGCGCTCGTCCGAAACGGATGCGCCCCTCAGGCGCAGCGGCTGCTGCCCGCGGAGCGCGTCTACCCGGTGAGCCGGAGCCTGGAATCGCACCTCTCGCCGGTGTAGCTCACAGCTGACAGCCGATCTGCCGCGCCGCGTTCAGTCGGTCGTCGCCGTCGCTGCCGCGAGACGGGCCGCGGTCGCGTCGAGGAGCAGGTCGAGGGCGTGGGGGTAGGCGCTGAGGTTCATGTCGGCGGTCAGGAGGTGCGTGGTGGCCGCGATGTGGGGGTGGGTGGAGGCGTCGAGGCGGGCGTAGGAGGCCTGCCACACCTGGTGGTCGGCGCTCAGCGCGGCCGAGGGGAGGGCCAGGGCGCCGGCGTCCAGGACGGCGAAGCCGAGGCTCTGGTCGACGAAGGCGTGGTAGATGTGGACGGCCTCCGGGTCAGGGAAGCCGGCGGTGCGCAGGATGCCGAGGATGGACTCGACGGCGGCGATCTCGTGGGCGCGCCCGGTGGTGCGGTACGCGGCGAGCAGGGCGGCCTGCGGGTGGGCCTGGTAGGCGGCGTGGATGCGCAGGCCGATGGCGCGCAGGTCGGCCCGCCAGTCGCCGGTGGGCCGCCAGCCCTGCTGGGCGCGGCCGATGAGCTCGTCGGCGATGGCGAGCAGCAGGTCGTCGGTGCTGTGGAAGTACCGGTACACCGCGCTGGGGTCGGCCCCCAGCGCCGCCCCGAGCCGCCGGACGGTGAGCGCCTCCGCCCCGTGCATCCCGACCAGCCGCAGCGCGGTGTCGACGATCAGTTCGGCGGACAGTACGACACCCTGCTTGGTGGGCCGCCGGCGCTTCCGCTGGGGCTCGGGAACCACACGTTCGGTCATGCCCGCCAGGGTAGGTCAACAAGGTTGACCTAGGGAGGGGGCGGGCAGGCCGGAGCCGTGGCGCTCACCGCGCCCGGCGGACCGGGAGGGTGCGGGGCCCGCGGACCAGCAGGCCCGGACGGTAGGGGAGAGTGTCGGGGTCGGCGGCGAGCCGCAGGTCCGGCAGCGCGTCGAAGAGCCGGGGCAGGGCGATCGTCGCCTCCAGCCGGGCCAGCCGCGCGCCGAGGCAGATGTGCGGGCCGTGCCCGAACGCCACGTGCGGCAGCGCCCGGCCCTCGCCGGGGGCGAACCGGTCGGGCCGGAAGGCGTCCGGGTCCGGGAAGACCTCCGGGTCGCGGTTGGCGGCCGCCAGCACGACCAGCACCGAGCTCTCCGCCGGGACGACCGCGCCGGAGCCGAGGTCGACCTCCTCGCTGGTGCGCCGCCAGGTCGTGCCCTCCAGCGGGCTGGCGTGCCGCAGCGTCTCCTCGGTCACCGCGGCCCACCGGGGCTCGCCCTCCCGCCGCGCGGCGGCCAGCTCCTCGGGGTGGCCGAGCAGCAGCAGCGAGGCGGAGGCCAGCAGGTTCATCGTCGTCTCGTAGCCGGCGAAGAGCAGCAGGAACGCCATCGCCAGCAGCTCGGCGTCGTCCAGGGCCTCGGCGTCGTCGTCCCGGGCGAGCAGGCTGAACAGGTCCTCGCCCGGCTGCCGGCGCTTGTCGGCGATGAGCCCGGTGAAGTACCGGTGCAGGCTCTGCCAGGCCTCGTCGATCTCCCCGGGGGCGAGGGCACCGACGGGGGAGCCGACCCGGTACGTCCAGGTGCGCAGGTCGAGGCGGTCCGCCTCGGGCACGCCGAGGATCTCGCTGATCACCAGGACGGGCAGCGGGAAGGCGAAGTCGTCGACCAGGTCGACGACCTCCTCGTTCTCCAGGCGGGCCGCGAGCCCGGCGAGCACGGTGTCGGTGAGCCGGGCGATCCGCTCGCCGAGGGCGTCCACCCGGCGGGGGGTGAAGGCCACAGAGGCGAGGCGGCGCAGCCGGCGGTGCTCGGCGCCGTCGGTGTTGAGCATGTGGCGCTCCAGTACGGACCGCGCGCCGGCCGCCGGCCCCACCCGGCCGCTCCCGCCGGCCCGCGGCGCCGGGACGTTCGAGAACCGCGGATCGGCCAGCACCGCCCGGGCCTGCCGGTAGCCGGTCACCAGCCACGCCGTGGTCCCGTTGGACAGGGCCACCTCGGCGGCCGGCCCCTGCTCGCGCAGCGCGGCGTAGAACGGGTACGGGTCGCGGGCGAACGCGGCGTCGGCGGGGTTCAGAGCAGTGGTCACCGCGCCATTCTCGCCGGGGGCTCCGGAGGGGCCGACACGGCCCCCGGCCCGGACGGATCCGGGCCGGGGGAGTGCGGCCTCGCCGGTGTCACGAACCGGCGAACCGGAAGACCGGTGCCGGCCAGTCGCCGGCCGGGACCGTCCGGTCGAGCGCCTCGCTGATCGTCCGCTCCTCGTACCGGAAGTGGGACTCCATGATGGCCGCCAGCCCGTCGAGTTCACGCCCGATGGCCTCGTCCGGACCGGGGCCGTCCGCGGCGGCGGCCTGCCGGGCGAGCTCGGCCAGCCGGGTCAGGATCGAGGAGATCAGGCTGTGGTCCTCGACCAGTTTCGCGACCGTCCCCGCGAGCTCCGGCCGCTCCCGCACCAACTGGGCGAACAGCCCGTCGTCCTCACCCCGGTGGTGGGTCTCCAGTGCGGAGCAGAAGGCCAGACAGTGGGTGGCGAGTGTGTCGCCGCCCGTCCGCCGGTGCCGGGCACCGGCCTTGAGGTCCTTGATCAGTCGACGCAGTTCGTCGTGTGCCAGCGCCAGTTGCCGGCTCAGGGCGACCGTCCGGTCGCCGTCCTGGGAAGCCACGTGGGGCCGTCCCTTCGGTTGTCGCACCTCCATGCCTGACGCAGTCCGCCACCGGCACGCGATGCCTCCGAGATCCGATCACACCACGCCCCGCCACGGCAAGGTCCGGGCGGCCGGGCCGCGCCCACAGCTGAGCGCACGCACGCCGGGCCCCGGCGTGCGTGCGCTCAGCCGTCCGGCTCGGGGTCAGTCGGCGACGAAGGCGATCAGGTCCTTGGTGAACGCGGCCTCGTAGGCGCCGACCAGGCCGTGCGGGGCGCCCGGGTAGACCTTGAGGGTGCCCTGGGGGAGCAGCTGGACGCTCTTCTCGGCGGAGGCGGCGATCGGGACGATCTGGTCGTCGTCGCCGTGGGCGACCAGGACCGGGACGTCGATCTTCTTGAGGTCCTCGGTGAAGTCGGTCTCCGAGAACGCCGCCACGCAGTCGAGGGCGTTCTTGAGCCCGGCCTGCATGCCCTGCAGCCAGAACTCGCGGCGCTTGCCCTCGGAGACCTCGGCGCCGGGGCGGTTGAAGCCGTAGAAGGCCTCGCTGAGGTCGTAGTAGAACTGCGACCGGTCGGCGGCGACGCCCGCCCGGATGCCGTCGAAGGCCGAGAGCGGGGAGCCCTCCGGGTTGGCGTCCGTCTTCAGCATGAGCGGCGGGACGGCGCCCAGCAGCACGGCCTTGCGGACCCGCGCGGTGCCGTGCCGGCCGAGGTAGCGGGCGACCTCGCCGCCGCCGGTGGAGTGGCCGACCAGCACCGCGTCCGTGAGGTCGAGTTGGTCCATCAGCTCGGCCAGGTCGTCGGCGTACTGGTCCATGTGGTTGCCGTCCCAGGTCTGGGTGGACCGGCCGTGCCCGCGACGGTCGTGGGCGATCACTCGGAAGCCGGCCTCGGCGAGTGCCACGGCCTGGCCCTCCCAGGCGTCCGCGTTCAGCGGCCAGCCGTGGGAGAGGACGACGGGCCGCCCGGTGCCCCAGTCCTTGTAGAACTTCTGCGAGCCGTCGGAGAGGGTGAGGAAGGGCATGATGGCGCCTTTCGGTCGTGCTCAACGAGCAGGGGTGGAGAAGCCGTTCGCCGCGTGGGGGCGAACGCGCCGGGCCGCCGGGAGCCGAGGGGAATCGGGTGTTCGGGGAGCCGGGTGTCCCGGTCGGTCGGATTCCAGCATGCCGCTCAGGACGGCTCGCGGCAGTGCGCCGAGGCGTCCTGTGCGCGCTCAGGCAAGTGCTGTGCGGTCCGGAGCACGTGGGCGCCCGCGACGCTCGGGGCCGCGGGTGGTGGGGCGCCGTCGTACCGTCAGAAACCCTGGTCCGGGGGGTAGTGAGGACGACCCGGTGCCCCCTTTGGGCATTTTCATTGAAAATCAAACAGGTTACGGTGGTGACGTCCCCGACACCTGCGGCGGGCGCGAGAGCCGCGTCCCGCTCGTCACCGGCGCCCCGAGCTGACCGGACGACCCTTCGGAACGGAGCGAGCACCATGCCCGAGCAGGACCAGCACCCCGTCGTCTGGGCCCCCGGGGACTACCAGCTCGGGGAGGGCCCCCGCTGGGTGGACGGTCGGTTCGTCTTCACCGACATCTTCAGCGGGCGGCTCTTCGAGGTCTCCGCCACCGAGCCCGGCACACCGCGCGAACTCCTGCGCCTGGACGTGCCGTTGGGGGCGGTGGCACCGATCGAGGGCCGGCCCGGCCACTGGATCGCCGCAGCGGGCACTGGCATTGCCCTGCTCGGCCCGGACGGCTCGGTCGACTGGCTGGCCCGCCTGGAGGACGACGTCGCGACTCCCATCCGGATGAACGACGGCGTCTGCGACCCGCAGGGCCGTTTCTGGGCCGGCAGCATGCCCAACGACGGGACCCCGGGGACCGGCTCCGTCTACCGGATCGACCGCGACGGCTCGGTCCACCGCGTGCTCACCGGCCTGAACATCGTCAACGGACCGGCCTTCAACGCGGACGGGCGGCTGCTCTACGTCGCCGACAGCACCGCCGGCGTGATCCTCCGCTGCACCCTCGACGCCGACGGGAACCCGCTGGAGACGGTGGAGTTCGCCCGGATCACCGGCGGCTCCCCCGACGGCATGACCGTCGACACCGCCGGCCGGCTCTGGGTGGCCGTCTGGGGAGGCGGCGTCGTCCACCGCTACGAGCCCGACGGCACCCTGTCGGCCACCGTCGCCGTGCCGGTGCCGCAGCCCACCTCCGTCTGCCTCGCGCCGACCGGGGGCCTGCTGCTCGTCACCACCGCCCGCCTCGGCCTGGCCGACGACGCACCGGCCGCGTCGGGTTCCGTCCTCGCCGTCCCCGTCGACGCCGTCGCTCCGCCGGCCGCCGCCTACCGGCCCAGCTGACCGGCGCCGTTGACTTGGCACCGGCCGGAGTTCCGCGCCCAGTGCGGCGCCGAACTCCGGCCGGGGCGGCCGCAGGTCACCAGGCGGTGCAGGCTCCGCTCGTCCGGATCGCCTCGAAGTTGGCCTTGAAGGCGTCGTGGACGGCCGGGTCGTCGATCTTCAGCAGGGTCTCGTCGTGGGAGCGCAGGTTCGGGTAGGTGTAGTTGTGGCTCCCGGTGAACACCAGCTTGCGGTTGGCGGCGCCCAGGTAGGTGCCCTCGATCAGCAGGTACTTGGAGTGGATGCCGATCGACCGGGTGGTGCCGTCGCCGTTCGGCGCGGTGCCCCAGCAGCGGGCGGCCAGGTCGAGCCGGCCGGTGAGCGCGTTCTTCACGGCGGTCCCGAGGTTGCCGCTCTCCCCGTTGTGCAGCAGTTCCACCTGGCAGCCGGCCTTCTTCAGCTCGACCAGCTTGTCGGCGACCTGGACCCGGGTGAAGGCGTACATGGCGATCCGGATCCGGGTGGCACCGCCCGCGCAGCCCGTGTTGTCCAGCAGCGAGACGACGGTGTCGGTGGACGCGTCGTCGTCGTAGGTCGTCCCGGCGCTCTCCTGGCGGGGGAAGAAGTACGTCTTGTACGGGCCGGCCTGCTGGCTGCGGTAGTTCGACGCCAGGCCCACGCCGGAGGAGCCGTACGTCACGAGGTCCTCCCAGTACGTCCGGTAGGCGGCGTACAGGCCGGAGCCGGCGTCGGGGACGGTGACGGCGTTGTTGAAGAGGTTCTTGCGCTGGCTGGTGGTGAGGTTCGCGGAGGTCTGGAACACCACGTTCTCGGTGCTGCCGACCTTGGAGAACAGGAAGAACTTGTTGTGGTTGATCGCGCCGTCGTCATCGTCGTTCAACGCCCGGTTGCCGATGCAGCCGCGGGTGTCCGGACAGGCCAGCACCCAGGAGTCGGCGTTCCGGTCGGTGCCCAGGCCGGTCGGTGCGGCGAGCGTCGCGTACTCGGAACCGGTGGCCTTGGGCGGGTTGCTGCCGGGCTCGTAGGCCGGCACGGCGTCCCCGTCCACGACGAGCCTGACCTTCACCCCGCGCTGCTTGGCCGCGATCAGCGCGGCGCTGACGCCGCCGTCGGTGAACAGGTACATCGAGCCGTTGATCTCGGCCCCGGCGGGCGTGCGCTTGATCAGGGAGATCAGCTGGTTGCGGACGGCGTCCTGCGCGGCGGCCGGCCCCGCCGGGTTGTTGAAGGTGGTCGTGAGCGTCACCGGCGCGTCCTCGGCCGCCGCCATCGGCGCCCCGAGCAGCGAGGCACCCACGACCAGCGCCGCCAGCCCCGCCACCCCTGCCGTTCCACGGACCTTCATCTGTTTCCCCCTGTGTCGATATGTCGATGCAGGGCGCAACTGTACTGCACATGATCACTGGAAATGATCATGGGTCGGCGTGCGGGCCTTCGCGTGCGGGGTCCGTCCGGGTTCACCGAATCTCCACGAGGGGTGACTGCATCCTTCCGCCGATCGGGGGTACCGGGCCAGGACCGTGTCGACACGACGGAAGGACTCCCAAGGTGGCCCCCACCGGTGAACTGCTCGTTTCCGCCGCTGCCCCGACGGCGGACCCCTCCCGCGCGACCGGCTCCGCGGCACCCGCGACCGGACCCGCGACACCCGCGGCCGGTTCCGGTTCCCGCGCCCCCTACGGCACGCCCGCCACCGGGCTGCGCGACCTCCTGCCCCCCGAACTCGCGGCGGTGGACGACCCGTGCGAGGTCGCGCCCGCGGACGCCCGCGACCTCACCCGCACGCTGCTGCGCCGACTGGCCGCGCTGGAGGAGGGGACCCGGGAGTACTCGTACGTCCGGACCACCCTGGTGGAGCTGAACCTCTCCCTGGTGCGGTTCGCGATCCGCCGCTTCGGTGCGCACAGCGAGCCGAGGGAGGACCTCCTCCAGGTCGGCGCGGTCGGCCTGATCAAGGCCATCGACCGGTTCGACCCCGAGCTCGGCGTCGAGTTCACCACCTTCGCCATGCCGACCGTGCTCGGCGAGATCCGCCGCCACTTCCGCGACACCACCTGGGCCGTCCACGTGCCCCGCCGCCTCCAGGAGCTGCGCATCACGCTCGCCCGGGCGCAGGAACGCCTGGCGCAGCGCCTGGACCGCGCCCCGACGGTGGCCGAACTGGCCGAGCACCTCGCGCTCACCCCCGAGGAGGTCATCGAGGGCCTGACGGCCGCCAACGGCCACACCGCCGGCTCGCTGGACGTCGGCGGCCCGGTGGACGGCGACGCCCCCGGCCCGCTCACCGACCAGCTCGGCACCGAGGACCGCGACCTCGGACTGGTCGAGGACCTCGTCACGCTGAAGCCCCTGATAGCCGCGCTGCCGGAGCGCGAGCGCCGGATCCTGTCGATGCGCTTCTGCGAGGACCTGACCCAGTCCCAGATCGGCGCCCGCCTCGGACTGTCGCAGATGCACGTCTCCCGGCTCCTCGCCCGCACGCTGCGGCACCTGCGCGAGGGCCTGGAGGACGCCTGAGGGTGCCGCGCGGCGCGGGGAGCGAGGTCGCGGCGACCCCGGGCCACCGCCCGGCACCCGACCGACGGGCTCGACCTCCGTACGGTCGGAAGGCACGGACATGGAGGGGACGACGATGAGGCCATCCGACGACGAGCAGGGGCGCAGCGCGCTGACGGCGGTCACCCCGGCCCGCCCGGAACTGACGGTGGAGACCCGCTACGGGCCGGCCGGCGCGATGGTCTGCGGCCTCGCGGGCGATCTCGACATCGAGACCCTGGCGCCGGCCGCCGACATGCTGGACACCCTGGTCGCGCAGCGGCCCAGCGCGGTGGTGATCGACCTCCACGGGGTGGGCTTCTGTGACTCCTCCGGCCTGAACGTGCTGCTCAAGACGCGCCTCGCGGCGGAGCGGAGCGGGGTCGAGCTGCGGCTCGCCGCCGTCCCGCCCACGGTGATGCGGGTGCTCGACCTGACCGGCGCGCGGCTGGTGTTCACGATCCACGACTCGGTCGACGCGGCCCTGGCCGGGTGAACCGGGCGGCGGCCGGGTCCGCGCCGGCGGTCGCGCTCCCGCCCGCCCCGGCCCCGTGACGGCGGCCGCTCCTCCGGCTGCGACTCCGGCCGCGGCGGGAGCGTCGTCCTCGCCGGTTCCGCACCTTCGTTCCCGGATGCGTCCTCCGGTCGCACCCGCAGCGGGCATAATTCCCGAGCTGCCGGGAAACCGACCCCGCGACAGATCGCCGTCGATCCGAAAGGGCGCCCTCAGATGACGATGAGCCGGGGAACCCTGGACGGCGACCCGCACCGGGCCGGGCCCGAGGCCCCCGTCGGCGGTCAGCGCAGACGGCTGACCCTGGCCGCCCTCCCCAAGCCGGTCGCCCACGCCAGGACCTTCACCGCCCGGGCGCTCGCCGAGTGGTTCCCGGTCGCCCCCGTGCCCGGCAGCGGCGGTGGCGGCGCCGACGACGTCGTCCTGCTGGTGGCGGAGCTCGTCGCCAACGCGATGCTGCACGGCGACGGCCCGCTGGAGCTGGTCCTGGACGCCACCGACGCCCGCCTGCGGATCGAGGTCAGCGACCGCAGCCCCGTGCTGCCCGAGCCGCGCCGCCCGCACAACCCGGCCCTGCCCGGCGGCCACGGCCTGTTCATCGTGCAGCGGACCGCCGACCGCTGGGGCGCCGAGCCGCACAGCCAGGGGAAGACGATCTGGGCCGAGGTCGGCACCCTGCGGCTGCGCCGCGGCGACTGAGCCCGCGCAGGCCCCCGCCTGTCCGTTGCCCCTTGCCCCGCCGCCGAGCATGAAAGCGGCCGTTCGGGGCACACGCGGGTCCGACAGCGTTCGGGACCACGAGGGGCGGGGGCGAGGCCGATGCCGGAAGCAGTGGCGGCACAACTGACGATGCGTCTGATCACCGGCGAGGCCCAGGGACGCGACCTGGAGGTCGAGTGCCGGTACGAGGCCGCCGACCCCTACGCCGTCCAACTGGACTTCGGCGGAAAGGGAGCGGTCTGGGTCCTGGCCCGCGACCTGCTGGCGGCCGGGCTGCACGGACCGGTGGGGGAGGGCGACGTCCACATCGAGCCCAGCGGCACCGGCCGGCACGTCTTCATCGCGCTGGGCGGCCCGGACGGCGTCGCGCTCCTGAACGCCCCCGCCCGCCCGCTCGCCCGGTTCCTCACCGAGACCGGCCGGTCGGTGCCCGTCGGTTCGGAGTCCGACCGCATCGACTGGGACAGCTGGCTCCACCGCCTGCTGTCCGCCTGAGCGCCCCGGCGCGCCGTCCCGCCGAGTTCGGGGGCATGAACGGACCCATCGGGGTTAGACGAGCGGACGAAACGCCCGATCCGTGAGGAAAGGCCCGCCGTGAGCAACGTATCCCGTCTCCCCGCACCCATCGAGCAGCACTGGCAGTGGCAGTTGGAGGGGGCCTGCCGCACCGTCGACAGCAGCATCTTCTTCCACCCCGCCAACGAGCGCGGCACCGCCGCCAAGGAACGCGAACAGCACGCGAAGTCGGTCTGCGCCCGCTGCCCGGTCCGGGTGCAGTGCCGGCGCTACGCCCTCGCCACCCGGGAGCCGTACGGCGTGTGGGGCGGCCTGACCGAGGAGGAGCGCCGTGCCCTGTTCACGGACTCGGACTACCCCGCGCCGGACCACCGGGTCGCCTAGCGCATCCGCGTGCCCCGGCCGGACGCGCCGCGCAGCACCTCGGACGCCCTGCGCACCACGTCGGACCCGCCATGTTTGCCCCGCCGGGCGGGTGGTACACGCAGCCCAGGAGCGCGGTCGGAAAAGGGCAGGTCACCAGGCCCCCGCGGCCCCGCCCGCCGGTACCCACCGGGAGGCTTCCGTGATCGTCCTCGGCGTCATACTGCTCATCATCGGCTTCGTCACAGGCATCTCGATCCTGTGGACCATCGGGATCGTCCTCGTCCTCATCGGCCTCGTCTTGTGGATCGCCGGTGCCCTCGGGCACGCCGTCGGCGGACGTCGCCACTACTACTGACCACCCTCTCCCACTCTCCGGACACCCGACTCCCGGCCCCCCACCTGCCGGGCGGTCGGGTTCGGCGTTGCGTGGGGGCGTTGCGCGCGGGGGGCGACCACGGACAGCCCACCCGGGCTGTCCGGCGGCGTCCCGGTGGCCGATCCTCGTGCCATGGCCTCGATCGTCGTCCTCTACGAGCTGGAACCCGGGCAGTCGCTCGGCCCGGACGGGGTGGAGCCCGCCGTCCTGGGCGTGCACGCGGCCGGCGCGGACCCCGACGTGCCGGAGGATCCGCTGCCGCGCACCCTCTGCGGGCGGGACACGGCGGGCATGGAGCACGCCCACTTCCGTCCGGGCCTGGGCGAGCCCTGGTACCCGCCCGCGCTGGCGGACCAGCGCTGCCGGGAGTGCGAGCGCGCCCTGCGGAGCATGTGAGGGCCGGGACCACGTCGCCGTCGGCTTCACCTTCGACCGCGGTTCCTTCCTGACCGACGACGAGGTGCGCGCGGCCCCGCAGGATCTGACCGCGGGCGGCCCCCGCCGGTGCCGTCGGGGCACGCGGCGGGGGCGTTGTCGGACGGGGCCGGTGAGCAGTGGCCGGTGAGCGGCGGTCAGTAGGCGGCCGTGAAGCGGCGCTGGACGAAGCGCGGCAGCTCGACCTCGTCGACGATCGCGACGGCGGCGTCCTCGGCCGAGATCCGGGAGACGCCCTCGGCGTCCCGGAGGGCCTGGTCGCCCCCGATCCGGAAGCGGCCGGTGCGCTCGCCGGGGGCGATCGACTCGGCCGGGCTGAAGTAGGTCCAGTGGCGGTTGGACATGCGGAGCACGTTCAGGCCGTCGCGGGCGCCGCGGACCGAGGCCGCGTACCCGCGCGGCAGGCCCAGCCCGTCGAGGGTCGCGTGCAGGAGCTCCTCGTCGTCGGCCAGCGCCACGCCGGGGGCGATCTCCAGGCTGCCCGCGCCGCCGATCACGATCAGCCGGGTGCGGGGGTGGCGGTCGAGCGCGGCCAGCAGCGCCCGGGCGGCGGTGACGTAGACGCTCGGGTCGGCGATCGACCGCTCGACGGTGTCCGCGAAGTCCCGGGCGGCGTTGCCGGGCTGGTACCCGCTGATCAGGACGTCGAGGCCGGGCAGGACGGCGGCGACGCTCTCCGCGTCCAGGACGTCGACGCTCGCCCAGTCGACGTTCTCCCGGCTCTCGCCCTTGCCGGCCTCCGTCGCGTCGCGGCTGAAGGCGGTGATGCGGTGCCCCCGCTGGAGGGCCTCGGTGACGATCCTGCTGCCGATGGTCCCGGTGGCCCCGATGACGCCGATGTGCATGGTTCTCCCCTTGTACCTGTGCGCGGTGTGCCTGTGCCTGTGCCTGCGCCTGTGCGCGGCCGTGCGGACGTCCCGCAGACTTCGGTGACGCCGTGTCAAAACTATACGCCGTGAAGTTTGGATACGGCACCCACCATCGTGACGCTGTAGAGTGTCCGCGTGACAGCAACGATCGGAACGGCAGGCGCCACGGGGCGGGGGAGCACCGGTCGGCGCGAGCGGCTGCGGGCCGAGACGACGGCCGAAATCAAGGGCGTCGCCCTGCGGTTGATGGCCACCGGCGGCCCCGACGCGATCACCCTGCGGGCCATCGCCCGCGAGATGGGCATGACCGCCAACGCCATCTACGGCTACTTCGCCACCCGCGACGACCTCGTCACCACGCTCATCAACGACGTGTACACCGCCCTCGCCGATGCCGTGGACGCCGCCTGGGCCTCCTCCGCCGGCGCCGACGCCGCCGCCCGGATCGGCGCCTGGGCGCACGGGTTCCGGGACTGGGCACTGGCCAACCCCGAGGGGTTCCGGCTGGTCTACGGCGACCCCGTCCCCGGCTACCAAGCCCCCAGCGGCGGCGCCGCCCCCGACGCCGCCCGCCGCACCTGTACCGGCCTCGCCGCCCTCGCGGACGCCGCCTGGCCGCACGTCCGGCACCAGTACGCGGACAGCCGGTTCGACTGGGCCGACTTCGACCCGGGCCTGCTCGACAAGGTCCGCCCGGCCTTCCCCGACCTCCCCCCGGCCGGCGTCGCCCTGGCCCTGCGGCTCTGGGGCCACCTGCACGGCCTGGTGTCCCTGGAGGTGTACGGCCACCTGCGCAGCCAACTGGCCGCCCCGGACAAGCTGTTCGAGGAGGAGTTGAACCAGCTCGTCCGCACCCTGGGCATCCCGCGCCCCGCCTGACGGCCGTGGCCACGTCGCGCGGGGACGGGCGCTACCGCAGGCGGAACAGGACGGCGCGCCAGCCCTTGCTCGCGGTTCCGGCCCGCTCGGCGGAGGAGTCCGGGGGCGCGCTCCACGTCCGGTACGCGGTCGTCAGCCGGAGCTCGGCCGGCCCGGGCGCCCGGCGGGCGCCGAGCCGGTCGACGGTGGGCAGCCGGTGCCAGCCGGCGGGGAGGTCCGGCGCGGCGCCGCCGTTGCTGGCGATCGCGCCGAACAGCACGTCCCCGGTCTCGCACGGGACCATGCCGCCCAGCACCAGGTCCGTGCCGTCCGCGTCGGGCCCCTCGGCGGAGACCGACTGCGCCCACGGGCCGGCCGCGCCGACGCCCCGGAACTCGTCCACCGTCACGAAGCCCTGCGCGGCGTCCGGCCAGAGGATCCGGATCATGTCGAGCTGGTCCATGGCCCTGGCCCGCACCGACACGAAGACCGCCAGCCGGCTGCCGTCCACGTCGATCGGGTCGCCGACCAGCCGGTACCGGTTGTCGACCGTGTCGCTCACCGAGACGGGCCCGGGCCCCACGCCGCCGAGCAGCACGGAGACGACCAGCGTGTCCCCCTCCCGGACCGGCGCGCCGACCTCCAGTTCCTCGCCCTTGGCATGGGTGAGCTCCACCGGGGTCCCCTCGCTCGCGATCCGCGTGACGTAGCCGTCGCGGCTCACGGGCGGGGCGGTTTCGGCCCGGTCGGCGACCGGGGTGCGCTCCACCGGCGGGATGCCGTCGGAGACCGCGGTGGTGGCGAGCAGCACGGCCACCACGCCGCCGATCCAGGCGGAGGACCGGACCGGTCGCCGCGACCGGCGCCGCGCGGGCGGCGCGGGCGGCTCGGTCGGCGAGGTCGGCTCGGCTGGCGCGGTCGGCGCGGTGCTTCGGATCGTGGGCGGCTCGGCCCGGCCCTCCTCGGGCGACCGCGCCGGAGCGCCGGGCCGGACGATCGCGGCGGCGGGCGCCGCCCCCGGGACCAGGAGCAGTGCGGGGTCGTCGGCGAGCACCGCCCGGTGCAACTCCCGGAGCTGCGCACCGGGCTCGATGCCC
Organism: Kitasatospora misakiensis; assembly: GCF_042656005.1. Classification (NCBI taxonomy): domain Bacteria; kingdom Bacillati; phylum Actinomycetota; class Actinomycetes; order Kitasatosporales; family Streptomycetaceae; genus Kitasatospora; species Kitasatospora misakiensis. The sequence goes on from NZ_JBHSOF010000016.1 coordinate 101,465, forward strand.
AGTTGCTCGACCAGCGCGCGCCGGCCGCCCTGGAAGACCTCCAGCGCCTCGGCCCGCCGCCCGCTGCGGTGCAGCGCCAGCATCAGATGTGCCCGCAGCCGTTCGTCGAACGGATGGGCGCCGGTGAGTGCGGCGAGTTCACCCAGCAGCCCGGCGTGCCGCCCCAACCCCAACCGCACCTCGATGTGCTGGTGCCGGGCGCGGACCCGGGCACTGTCCAGCAGATCGAGTTCGGCCCGCAGCACGGCGCTCTCCGGGACGTCCACCAGCGACTCGCCCCGCCACAGCCCCAGGGCCTCGGCGAGCACGGGCTCCGCCGCGTCCAGGTCGCCGCCGTCCACCAGGGTCTGCGCCCGCGCGCACAGGTCCCGGAAGGCGAGCAGGTCCAGTTCGTCCTCGCCCAGCTCGACGGCGTACCCGCCGCTGCGGGTCACCAGCCGGGCGCCGGCCTCCGGGCCGAGCGCCCGCCGCAGGCGCATCACATAGCTGGGCAGGGCGGCCCGGCTGCGCGGGGAGACCTCGGCATCCCAGATCGCCTCGGCCAGCTGATCACCGGTCACCGTCCGCCCGGTCCGCACCAGCAGCAGGGCCAGCAGGGCCCGCAGTCGCGGTCCGCCCACGGTGATCTCGCCGTCCGGGCCTGACACCCGTAACGGACCCAGTACCTCGAACCGCACGCCCGCCCCCCGCCAGCGTCTCCCCCGTCCGAACGGTCGGATGCTACCAGTCTGCGAGCGGAATGCGACCGGACTGCTACGCCCCGTCGAGCAGGGTCGGGCCGTGTCCCGGCGACGCCCGCCGATCCGGCCGGCCGCCCCGGGGCGCGTACACCGACACCACACACACAGGTCCCGGCGCGACGCGCCGGAACCGGGGAGGGACACCATGCTGAGGACCAGCGTCAGGTCGAAGGCGGCCGCCGCTCTGCTCGCGCTCGGGATCGCGGCGGGCGGCGTGGCCACGGCGGCGCCGGCGAGTGCGCGCACCACGGCCTGCACCATCATCAACATCGGGCAGCCCGGCAACGTCTACTGGCACGGCCAGTACGCCGGGCAGGTCGAGCAGCAGTACGACAGCTGTGGTCACGTGCTGGCGCACTGGCAGTGGGCGGGGGCCTTCCAGGCGAACAACCCCGGGGCCTACGTGTACGTCGGCCTCAGGTCGCCGTACGGCTACAACAACTACTGGGGCTCGTACGGCGTCAACACCAAGGACGTGACCGTGGGCTGGGTGGACATCCACCTCGTCGACCCGGACGCCTGGATGGCGATGGCCTCGGTCAACGGGTGCAACTGGGCCTATGGCACCGAGCACTGGTACGGCGGCGCGGACTGGGCCGGGCCGGTCGACTCCAGGTGCTGATCGCGACGGGTGCGGCCCGGCCACCCCACTGGCCGGGTCCGCGCCCGTCCGCGCCCGTCCGCTCCGGGGCGCCCGCGCCCGGCTGCGACGGGGGTCAGCCGGGTGTGGGCGCGGGGTCGTGCGGGCTGAAGGTGCGGCGGTAGGCGGCGGGGGAGACCCCGAAGGCCGTCCGCATGTGGGCGCGCAGGGAGTTGGCGGAGCCGAAGCCGGACCGGTGCGCGACCAGGTCGATCGGGAGGTCGGTGGTCTCCAGCAACTGCTTGGCCAGCTCCAGCCGTTGCGCGGTGAGCCACTGCACCGGCGTCAGGCCGGCCTCGTCGCGGAAGCGCCGGGTGAAGGAGCGCAGGCTCATCCGGGCGTGCTCGGCGAGGCGGGTCAGCGGGAGCGGTTCGCCGAGGTGCTCCAGGGCCCAGGCGCGGGTCGCGGTGGTGCTGGCGACGGTGGGTTCGGGGACGGGGCGGTCGATGTACTGGGCCTGCCCGCCGTCCCGCCAGGGCGGGAGGACGCACATCCGGGCGGCCCGGTTGGCGACCGCCGCGCCGTGGTCGCGACGGACCACGTGCAGGCAGAGGTCGACCCCGGCGGCCGCGCCGGCGGAGGTGAGCACGTCGCCGTCGTCGACGAACAGGACGTCCTCGTCGACCCTGACCTTGGGGTAGGCGCGGCGGAACTCCGGCGCGAGGTTCCAGTGGGTGGTGGCGGGCCGGCCGTCGAGGAGCCCGGCCGCGGCGAGGACGTAGGAGCCGGTGCAGATCGACACCAGCCGGGTGCCGGGGCGGATGCGGTCGACGGCCGCGGTGACCTCCGGCGGCGGCGGGCCGCCGCGTCCCAGCTCGGGCATGGCGTGCGTGGGCGGGACGATCACGGTGTCAGCGGCGGCCAGCGCCTCGGGGCCGGCCGCGGGCTGCAGGGTGAAGCCGGCGTCGGTGAGGACGGGGGCGCCGTCCGCGGTGCAGACGGTGACCTCGTAGAGCGGGCGCCCCGAGGCGTCCTCGGCGCTGCCGAAGACCCGGGAGGGGATGCCGAGTTCGAACGCCGGCACACCGGGCAGGGCGAGCACCGCGATCCGGTGCGGCGTGGGCGCCGCAGCCTCAGCCGTCCCCGCCCGTTCGGCTGCCCTGACCGCTTTGTCCGTGTCCGTACCCATGGCCAGATCCTGTCACACCATGGCCGGACGGCCAACACCGTGGCCGCCCGGGATATCGGATCGTGGACTCCGGAGCCGGGGGTCCCCGGCGGCGAACGGCCGGGTCCCCGGCGGTGAACGGATCGAGGAGAGGCGTGGCGGACACCATGCGCGCAGTGGTCGTGGAGCGGTGGGGCGGACCGGAGAACCTGGTCGAGCGCGAGGTCGAGCGCCCCGAGCCGGGACTGAACGAGGTTCTGGTACGGGTGCACGCGGCCGGGGTGAACCCGGTGGACTGGAAGACCCGGACGAGCGGCGGGCTGATCGAGTGGGGCGCCGTCCCGGCCGTCGGCTGGGACGTGTCCGGCACGGTCGAGGCGGTCGGACCGGGCGTGGGGGTGTTCCGGCCCGGCGACGAGGTCTTCGGGATGCCGCTCTTCCCGCGCCAGGCCGGCGGCTACGCCGAGTACGTGGTCGCCCCGGCCCGGCATTTCGCCCCGAAGCCGGCGGGCCTCACCCACGTCGAGGCGGCGGCCCTGCCGCTGGCCGCGCTCACGGCCTGGCAGACCCTGGTGGACACGGCGGACGTCCGCCCCGGTGAGCGGGTGCTGGTGCACGCCGCGGCCGGCGGGGTCGGTCACTTCGCGGTGCAGATCGCCAAGGCGCGCGGCGCGTACGTGATCGGCACGGCCAGCGCCGGCAAGCACGACCTGGTGCGCGGGCTGGGCGCGGACGAGGTGATCGACTACCGCGCCGTGCCGTTCGAGGACGCGGTGTCCGACGTCGACGTGGTGCTCGACGGCATCGGCGGCGAGACGGCCGAGCGCTCCCTCAAGGTGCTCCGGCCGGGCGGCCGGCTGATCACCCTGCCCGGCTCGGACGACGTCCCCGCCGCCGTCCCGGACGGGGTGCGGGCCGAGTGGGTCATGGTCGAGCCGGACCACCTGGGCCTGCGGGAGATCGCCGCCCTGGTGGAGCGCGGTGCGCTGCGGCCCGTGGTCGAGACGGTCCTGCCGCTGTCCGAGGCCGCCAAGGCGCACGAACTCGGCGAGCGGGGGCGCACCACCGGCAAGATCGTCCTCACGGTCGCCTGAGCCGGTGACGGCACCCGCCTGGCCGGTTCGCCGGTGACGGCACCCGCCCGCCGTCCCGAAATGCCGTGCGGCCGGCCCGGGCGGCGCGAGACACTGGCGCGATGGACACGGGCGCGACGAACGCGGGCACGGCGGGCATCCCCGGGCTGCTCGACGACCTGGAGGGCGACACGCGCAACGTCCTGCTGACCCTCGCCCGCGTCTGGACCACGCTCGCCACCGGCCGGATCAGGTCGAAGGACGCCGCCGCCGACTGGGCCCTCGCCCGGCTCCCGGACGAGCACCGCCCCGTGCTCGCGCACGCCAGACAGCTCTACCTCGACCGCCGCTACTCCGAGGAGAGTTGGAGCCCGACGCTGCGGGCGCGGGTGCGCCCGCACGCGGACCACGTGCTCGCCGAGATCGACCGGGCGCGTACCGGAGGCGGGCACGGGTAGCGCCTCCGCGCAGCCCGGATCAGCCGGCGGCCCGCGCGGGTGCGCCGGTCACGGCGGCTCCTCGGAGGAAGGTCTCCACCGTCGCGGTGAAGGCCGCCGGGTCGTCCAGCCACGGGTAGTGGCCGGCGCCCGGCTGGACGGCGAGGGCGGCGTGCGGGAAGAGCGACGCGGCCTCGGCGGCGGAGGCCGCGGTCGGCCACAGGTCCAGTTCGCCGGCCAGGAGCAGGACGGGGCAGGGCAGGGCGCCCAGCCGCCCGCGCAGCTGCTCGACCGCGGGGGTGTAGCCGGCGTAGTAGTGCTCGCTCACCGGCAGGGAGCGCTGGGCCGGGTCGGCGGCGGCGTGGGCGCGGGCCGCGGCGTCCCAGCGGCCGTACATCAGCGGCTCGAAGGCGAGTCGGTGCCGGGCGGCCTCGGCGAAGCTGCGGGCGGACTTGATCCGGCGGTAGGCGGTGACGGCCTCGGCGTGCCAGGGCTCGGCGGCGCGGGCGGCGATCACCTCCTCCGCGCCGGTGTCGGAGGCCAGGCCGACGGCGGCGAAGGACGGGGTGACGAGGGTGAGGCTGCTCAGCCGGTCGGGGTGCGCGGCGGCGTACAGGAGGGCGAGGCCGCCGCCGGCGGAGTGGCCCAGCAGGTCGAGGCGGTCCAGGGCGAGGTGGCGGCGCAGCGCCTCGACGTCGTCGACCAGGCGGTCGACGCGGAAGGTGGCGGGGTCGGCGGGTGTCGCGGAGGCGCCGGTCCCCCGGGTGTCGGGCAGGATCAGCGTGCGGGTCGCGGCCAGGCCGCCGAGGTCGCCGAGGTACTCGGCGGCGCGGCCGGGGCCGCCGGGCAGGCAGAGCAGCGGCGGGCCGTCGCCCACGGTGCGGAAGGCGAGCGTCGTGCCGTCGTACGAGGTGAGGAACTCCATGGCGGACAGCCTGCGGGGTGCGGGGAGGGCCCGGCTATCGTTCAGCCACGGCTTAATGATCGAGGGGTGGTGCCGGCGTGGCGGTGGAGATCCGGTTGTCGGCGGCGGAGGTGGCCCGGGTGCGGCTCGCGGTGTCGCCGCTGGCCGAGACGGTGCTCGGGCTGCGGGTGGCGTTCGGCGTGGGCGGTCACCAGGTGCACCGGCCGTGGGTGCGCGAGGTCCGCCCGGCGCTCGCGGCCGAGCCCGAACTGCCGCTGCTGCGCGCCCTGCTGGAGGGTTGCCTGCCGGCCTTCCTGTTCCCGGTGCCGGACGAGCGGGTGCCGGCCTTCGCCACCGAACTGGCGGGCCTGCGCACGGCGGACCTCGACTACGTCGCCGCCGAGTGCCTCGCCGGGCTGGGCGCGGCCCGGGCCCGCGAACTGCCGGAGCCGGCCGAGCTGCTGGCCCGGGCCGCCGACGCGCTGGACCGCTGCCACGCCCGGCTGGTGGCCCCGCACTGGGGGCGGATGCGGGCGGTGCTGGAGGCCGACCTCGGCCGGCGGGCGGTGGCGCTGGTGGACGGCGGGGTGGAGGGCCTGTTCGCGGACCTGCACGGCGACGTGGTGTGGCGGGAGGGGGAGCTGCTGGTGGGCGGCCGCCGGCGACCCGCCGCCCCGGGCGGCGCGCCGTGGACGGTCGCGGGGGGCGGGCACGGCCTGGTCCTGATGCCGTCCGTCTTCGCCTGGCCGGACGTGCTCGTCGACCACTCGCCGCGCGCCGCCGCGTCGATCCGCTACCCCGCGGCCGGCGTCGGACTGCTCTGGGAGCGCCCCCGTCCCTCCTCGGACGGGCTGGCCGCCGTGCTCGGCCGCACCCGCGCGGCCCTGCTCGACGCGCTGGGCGAACCGCTCTCCACCCCCGAACTCGCCGACCGGCTGGGGGTCAGCCCGAGCGCCGTCTCCCAGCACCTCGGCGCCCTGCGCGGCGCGGGTCTGGTGACCACCCGCCGCACCGGCCGCACCGCCCTCCATCTGCGCACCGGCACCGGCACCGCGCTCAACGGCGGTGCGCGGGAGCGTTCCTGACTCCTGAGTCCTCATCACGGAGGTTCGGGCCGACGGCGGACCCGGGTCACGGCCCCGCGACCGGGCTCCGGCCGCCGTCACCGTACGCTGGTCGGATGACACCTGACGGTAAGACAGCGCTCGCCCTGCTGGCCTCCGCCGGCCTGCTGCTCGGCACGGCCGCCTGCTCGTCCTCCGGCGGGCCGGCGGCGCCGTCCGGCGGCGCGAAGCTCTCGTACCCGGCGTTGCGGACGACCGTGCAGGGCGTGGGCCCCAACCCGTCGTCCTGCCCCTTCGGGATCGACCTCCCCGCGGCCCTGAAGGCGAGCGGGACCGAACGCGCCGTCGCCCCGGACTCCGGAAAGGACCAGCCGGTACGGGCCGAGGTCGTGCCGCCCGAGGGGGCCTATCCGCTGCCGTCCGGCGTCACGCCGACCCCGTCGATGGCCTCGATCCCCGCCCGGCCCGAGCACCTCCAGGTCTGGTGCTCCTACACCGCCGGGACGACCCCGCTGGAGATCGGCGTGATCGTCGCGCCGGCCGAGCGGATCGCGGTCAACCTGGCGCTCCCCTACATCCAGCAGGCGGGCCGGCTCTCCCCGGACCAACTGGTCAAGGCCTCCACCGACCAGCCCGCCCCCGGCGAGGCCCGGACCACCCCGGGCGGGGCCTCGGTCGGCATCGCCCGGCTCCCGGTCACCGACAAGGGCGACCTCGCCCTGATCGTCAGCCAGGGCACGGACGCGACGTCCCCCGACCCGGCCCTGACCGGCGAACCGCTCCGCAGGCTGGCCGAGACGCTCGCCGGCCAGCTGCACTCCTGACCTGCCGGCTGAGTCTGGCCCGCTGACTGACTTGCCGGCAGGCCCGGGTCCGCCGGGGCCGGTTGTCAGTGGTGGCTGCGATGATCGGCCGCATGAACGACGTCGTGAACACCGACACCTCCGCCGTGACCTGGACCGCCGATCCTCGGACCACGGTGGAGTTGGTCCGCACCCTGCACGACCTCGACGACTGCTGGACGCGGGCGGACGTCGAGCGGCTGGTGGAGGCCCGGCCGGACTGGAAGATCCGCCGGGCCTTCACCGACATCCTGGTGGTCGGACTCCAGGCCGAACTCCGCTGGCCGGCCGGTGCCGAACTCTTCCTCGGCACCACCGAGCCGAAGGCCGACACCTTCCGGCGGGCCTGGGTGCCGCTGCTGCAGTTCCGGCTGCCGATACCGGAGGAGGAGCGCCGCACGGCGCTGCGCACGCTCTCCGAGGCGCTGCGCGAGATCGGCACGCCCACCGTCGTGCCGACGGCCGCCGACGGGTTCGGCCTGCGCTGGCAGTCCGCCCGGCGGACCATGCTGCTCCAGGCCAACGACCGCCGGGCCTGGATCGCGATCCAGCCGCACGTCCGGGAGGTCGAGCACGTCAGCCCCGAACTGCCCGCCGTGGTCGCGGCGTTCGCCCCGCTGCTGCACGACGCGCCCGGCGGGCACCTGCCGGTCGCGGAGGTCCGCCGGGTCGCCGCCGAACTGCCCTGGGCCAAGGCCGAGTTCGGTGACGGCCATGCGGACGTCCGTACCCCCGACCCGTACTGCATGCCCTCCTTCGCGCTGCGCACCTCCCTCATGCGCGGCGCCCCGGAGGCCACCTACGACGTGCTGGACCTGCACCGGTTCGAGCTGGGCCCGTCGACGCTGGAGCACCGGCGGGCGGTGTTCGGCGAGATCTACCGGATGGTCTGCGCCGTCCTCGGCGAGCCGACCATCTTCGGCGGCGGCCCCGACGGGCCGGACGTCCGCTGGCGCGAGGCCGGTGAGGACGGTCGGCTGCTGCGGTTGCTCTGCGAGGGGCGACGGGTCCGGCTGGAGACCGAGCCGGCCGCGGCGTTGGAGCAGGAGGAGCACTCCACGTTCGAGTGGGGAGGTCCGGCCGGCGGCCCCGACGAGCCCAGCGACTTCCCGCGGCTGCCGTACAGCTGGCAGCTCCACCTGCCGTACCAGGCACCCGGCGGCACGGCCGACTACCTGCCGGGCGGCCGGCTCGCCCTCTCGCTGCCGCACCTGCGGGAGGGGCTGGAATGCCTGCTGGCCGCGTGGATCGAGCAGCTGCCGGTGCAGCGGCCGGGTGAGAAGGCGATGTTCTCGATCGCCGCGCCGCAGATCAGCGGCGGACTCTCCGTCACCTACAGCACGGTGAAGGGCGTGCTGCTGCGGGTCGGCCCGCGCTCCGGTGACCCGGACGAGGTCACGGCGGCGATGACGGCGGACGGCTGGCAGCCGTCGGGGCGGCGCTTCAAGGCCGAGTACAGGATCCCGACGGAGGAGACCGCCCGCGAGGTCGCCGCGCTGATCACCACCGAGCTGGCGGCCCGGGGGATCAACGGCGACTCCGGCTTCGGCCTCGGCCGGATCACCGCCCGCCGCCCGGGCATCGGCCTCTCGCCCCAGCTGGCCGCCCACGGCTTCCTCCGCGTCACCGGCCTCGGGCTGGAGACGTCCTGAGGTGATGCCCGGGTGGGCGGACGTCCCCGCCGTCCGCCCACCCGCAGGTCAGGCGTGCGCGAGGCAGTGCTTGAGCTCGTCAAGGGTGTAGAAGTAGCTGCCCTTGCTGACGGGCCGGCAGGACGACTTGAAGGCCGTCTCCTTCTCGTTGTAGAGCATGCGCACCAGGTAGGCGGCCGGGCGGCCCTCGGCGGGGGCCTTCGCGAACAGGTCCCACTGGATGTTCGCGGCCATCGGGGAGACCTCCGCGCCGCGCCACGGGTTGTTCCGGTAGCTGTACGGCTCGTCCGGGTCGGCGGGCTCGGTGCTGCCGGGGAGGCCCATCAGGGCGGCGAGGGGCTCGATCTCCTCGGCGTGGGTGAACCGCAGCACCGCGCCGTTGCCGCTGGTCCCGGCGGCCTTGGCCGCGGCCTGCGCCAGGAGGTCGTCGAGGAGCACGCCGGCCATCCGGTAGGTGATGGCGCGTCCGCGGAAGGCGGGGCCCGACTGGTAGAACTCCTCGGCGTCGTCCAGGTAGGCGAACCACCGGGCGTCGTGCGTGGTCAGGAAGGGCGTGAGGTCGACGTCGGGCGCCTCCACGCTCAGATCGGGCGCCGCGCTGTAGAGCTGGTGCAGCGCACGGGCGAAGGCGATCTGCTCGTCGGCGGACAGCGCCTCGGCGAAGCCCGCGCGGAACAGCCGCCCGACGGTGTGGCGGGCCGCCTCGGCGGTACGGGGCCGGTGCTCGATGCCGGCCAGGACTGCGGCCAGATCCGGATCGCTCGCCAGATACGCCTGGTAGTCGGCGTTCTGCGGCTGCTTGTGGAAGTACAGCAGGTTCTTGTCGGTGACGGGCGCCTTGATCGCACCCGCCAGGGCCGGCTCACCGGCGGTCAGGCCCGCGGTGAAGGCACCGGCGCTCGCCACCGCGCGCGCCACGCCCGAGGTCTCCACCACGACGGGCTGCCGCTCGGCGGCGATCGTCCGGAACAGCGAGGGCAGCCGCTGCTCCATCCGCAGCGCCGTCTGCCGCTGCTCGTCCGCGCCGCGTCCGGAGAGGTTGCCGAAGCCCACCGCGGCGGCGGCCGTCATCAGCGCCTGCACCTGCGGGGCCAGCCGCGCGCCGAGCTCGGTGAGAGCCCCCTGCTCCTGCGCCCGGCGCAGCACGGCGAGCACGGCCTCGCCGTCCTCGCCGTCCGACATGGCGCGGGAGCCGTGGCGGGCGACGTTCTCGGTGAAGACCGGGACGAACCCCTTCGGCGCCTTCTGGTACCGGCCGGGCCGCCCCTGCGGCTCGTACGGGGCCTTCGTACCGTAGAGATCGCGGTCGACACGCGAGGCACCGCCGCGCTCCTGCGCGGCGGCGGTCCCTGCGGTGAACAGCACTCCGGCAGCCAGGGAAACGGCCAGCGAGGCGGCCACGACGGCGGACGAGGGGGCGGTGCGCTTCACGGCGGCCCTTCGGATAGGTGCGGACTACCGGCCGGTATTTTCGGTCAGCCGCACGCTGCCACGACCACGAGAATCCCGGACGACGCCACGTCGTGCCCCGAGTGACGACAGCCTGAACGCCGGACAGCGGGCCGTCGGTGGCCCGCCCCGGAGCGCGGCCGCCCGCTTGCGCCTTGCGCATTCCTACAATTCACCGGCCGCCGGGGCGGGTTAGGATCCCGGCCGAAAGTCCTCAACGACGACGTGGCTCGGCATCGACGCCCCCCACGGAGCCGGAGACGCCCCTTCGGCGTCCGCTGTCCGGCACCGACGCCCCGATGCCGGACGGTCACGCCGCCGTCGCTTCCCCGGCACCACCGTGAGCGCCCTCCGCCCCGGAGGGCGCCACTCCTGAGAGGGAAGAGGATCGCACGTGACTGGCAAGAAGCTCCGTCTCGGCGCGGCGGCCCTGGGTCTGCTGAGCCTGCTGGCCCTGCCGATCGCCGTTGCCGCACCGGCCGCCGCGGCCCCGTCGGCCCCCGGCTACCGCGTCGAGTGCTACAAGAGCTACTTCTACTGGTGTGACCAGGTGTCCTCCGACGGCGTGGTGGCGGATCTGATGATCCACAACGGCCCGGACACCGGGGGACACGACGTGGCCTCCATCGACTTCATGACCACGCACTACGGCCAGAACGTCTGGATCCTGACGTCGAACGGCAGCGGCGGCTGGAGCTGGGAGGGCGTCGCCGCGACCGAGTACATGGGGTACGGGTTCTTCACCATGCCCCGCCAGGTCAGGTCCGACGCCGGCGTCCTGATCAAGCTCGCGGCCTACAACTACGAGACCGGCGCGTACATGTACACCAACGCGCACTGAGCCCGCGCACGGCGGCGGCCTCCGAGCCACACCGGAGGCCGCTCGCGTGCGGTCGGGCGGTGTGGCCCCGGCCGGGATCCGGGGCAAAGGCCCAGGTCGGCCGGGGTTTGCCAGGATCTCGATCCCTCTGTCATGATCACCGCCCGTGATAAACCGTCGCACGCTGATGACCGCCCTTGCCGCCGCGCCCGCCCTCGCCGCCGTCGGCGTCACCGCCCTGGGCAGCACCCCCGCCCACGCCGCGGACACCTACGCCTCCAACACGGCGCTCTACTCCGACCCGACCCTGGTCGAGGGCGTGGACTACGGCCGGCGCTCCCGCCGGCACCTGGTCGACGACCAGAACCCGGCGGCGCGCGCCGGGATCGTCCGCACCACCGTCATCGCCCCGCACGGCGGCGGCATCGAGGGCGGCACCTCCGAGCTGTGCCTGGCCGTGGCCGGCTACCACCCGGCCGACCTCGCCCCCACCCCGGCGGCCGGGCCGGTGCACGACTTCTGGATGTTCGAGGGCATGCGCTCCTCCGGCAACAGCGCCCTGCACGTCACCTCGACCCACTGCGACGACACCCTCGCCCGCGCGATGTGCGCCGGCAGCCTCAACGTGCTCTCCCTGCACGGCTGCACCGCCGCCCAGGCCGGTCTGGAGACCGGCGCCCAGGCGGTCCTGGTCGGCGGCCTGAACGCCACCTTCCGCCAGTACCTGATGGAGGAGTTCGCGGCGGCCGGCATCCGCGCGGTCACGGCCTCCGGCGAGGAGGAGATCGCGGGCATCTCCCCGGACAACATCTGCAACCGCAGCCTGCTCGGCATGGGCGCCCAACTGGAGATCACCACCGACCTGCGCACCGCGATGTTCGCCACCGGCAAGAACACCCGGACCGAACGCGCCGCCAACACCCTGCCCCTCTTCTGGACCTTCACCACCGCCGTCCGCACCGCCACCCACCGCCTCGAAGCCACCCAGCCCGTCCTCTGACCCCCCACGGCATCGCCATGAGGCCCCGCCCCACGGGGCGGGGCCTTCGAAGGTCGGCCAGCCAGGCGCTGTGCTGCAACTCACTCAGCTTGACGTTCAACCTTCGTCATCCTCGTAGCTGAACGGTTGGATGGTCCAGGGCAGCCCGGGTCCGTCCCGATGGGCGGCGAAGCCTGGTTCCAAGCCGGCTGTCTCGGAGATGGAGGGATCGTCCTCCGCGATGCAGGCGATGCAGTAGACGCCACTGGCATCGGGGAGATTCGGGTCGTTCACGCCGTCCCCGATCAGCCAATCGCCCTCGTCGTCATGGATGACAACGAGCGCCGGCAGGCGCCCCTCCGCGACTGTCCGCCGCACGACGGCGCCAAGATCGGGTGGGAACCGCCACGGGGGGCGTACGGGCGACCGACCTGCATCACCCACCCCGGCGGCTGTGCGGGAGTGCCGGTCCGTCCTGGTGAGACCGGGTGGAAAGGGGCTCGGCCCGGGCTTTCCATGATCAATTTATAGCGCCCCGGGGGGCTTGCGGCAAGGCCCTGGTCATGGCGCAGAATCACGGATCTGAGCCGGGGCGGGAGGCTCCCTCTCGCCGGTCGCGGCTGGGGCGGAATCCACAGAAGTGAGAAGACATGCGCGTGTTGTTGTCGACGTACGGGGCCCGCGGGAGTGTGGAGCCGATGGTGGGGCTTGCGGTGCGGTTGCGGGAGCTGGGGGCGGAGGTGCGGGTGTGTGCGCCGCCGGATGAGGAGTTCGCGCGGTTGGTGGTCGGTGCCGGTGTGGCGATGGTGCCGGTGGGGGAGCCGGTGCGGCCGTTGGTGACCACTGTGGTGCCGGGGTCGGCGGCGGGGTTGGCGCAGCGTGCGGCGGATCTGATGGCGGCGCAGTTCGACGTGCTCGCCGGGGCGGCCGAGGGGTGTGACGTGCTGGTGGCGACCGGTCCGTTGCCGGCGACGGCCGGGGCGCGGTCGGTGGCGGAGAAGCTGGGCATCCGGTTCGCGTACGTGAGCCACACGCCGGTCAGCCTGCCGTCGCCGCACCAGCCGCCGCCCGCGCGGCGGGGCCGTCCGCTGCCGCCGGGGGTGTCCGACCACCGGGAACTCTGGGAGATCGACGCCCGGACCGCGAACGACATGTTCGGAGAGCTGCTCAACACCCGGCGCGCCGAGGTCGGCCTGCCGCCGGTGGACAACGTCCGCGACTACGCCTTCACCGACAGGCCGCTCCTGGCGACGGACCCCGTCCTGAGCCCGTGGCAGCCCACCGAGCTGGGGGTCGTCCAGACCGGTACGTGGTTCCGGCCGGCCGCGCGGCCGCTCGCGCCCGAGCTGTCGGCGTTCCTGGAGGCCGGGGAACGGCCGGTGTTCGTGGGCTTCGGCAGCATGCCGATGACCGCCTCGAAGGATGCCGCCCGGGTGGCCGTCGAGGCGATCCGCGCGCAGGGACGCCGCGTCGTGCTCTCCCACGGCTGGGCGGAACTCGGTCTGATCGACGAACAGGACGACTGCTTCGCCGTCGGCGAGGCCGACCACGGGGCGCTGTTCGCCCGGGTGGCCGCCGTCGTGCACCACGGCAGTGCGGGCAGTACGGCGACGGCGGCCCGGGCCGGTGTGCCCCAGGTGCTGGTACCGCAGGGCGCGGACCACCCGTACTGGGCGGAGCGGGTGACGGAGCTGGGCATCGGTGTGGCACACGAGGGCCCGACCCCGACCGCCGAGTCCCTGGCGGCCGCACTCGCGGTGGCGCTCGCCCCGGAGACCCGCGCCCGGGCGAAGGCGGTGGCCGAGACGGTCCGCACCGACGGGACGACGGTCGCCGCGAAGCTGCTGCTCGACCCGGCCGGCTGACCCCGACGCCGCAGGGGACGGCGGCCGGCCCCGGCCCGGGTGCGGGTTCGAGGGATCTCCGGCACAGTGGTTCTGGTGGCGGGCGCGGTTCTGCGTCGCCCACGCTCGCCCCCGGGGGCCCACCCGATCCCGGAGGTGGCCTGCGCATACTCTCCCCGGACGCCGGATCCGTCGCGCCGCCCTGCTGCCGACCGCCGTCGCCGCCACCCTCGCCGTCGTCCTGCTGCCGGCGCCGCCGGCCCACGCCTTCCTGCCGGAGAACCACACCGCGATCACCCGCCAGGCGCTGGCCTCCTGGGAGGACGCGTCGCTGGGGCAGCTCGCCGACGGCAGGGACGGGGCGATCGGCGCCAACGACAAGCGGCCCTACTTCGACCTCGGCTTCCTCCACTGCGACAACGCCGACTTCCTCGACACCCCGGACTACCCCAGGACCAGGGAACAGGCCGACGACGAGCTCATCGCCTGCGTCCGCAGCTCCGTCGTCCGCTTCCGCAACGCCGTCGCGGCGGCGGACGGGCTCGTCGACGCCGACGGCAAGGTGATCCCCGGGGCGAACGACCTGTCCGACCCCTGCCCGTGGGACGAGAGCCCCGGTCGCGCCAAGTGCGTCGTCTTCGAGCAACTGGGCCGGGGCTGGCACCAGATCGAGGACTTCTACTCCCACAGCAACTGGTCCGATCACGCCGACGCCGGCCGCCCCGTCGGCGTCGACAATCCGCCCGGCCTGGCCCGAACCACTGTCACCGACCTGTTCCAGGTCCGGACGTGGGCCGGTATGAAGGACGCCGACTGGATCCCCAGGGCCACCGCTCTCGTCCCCCGCGACCTCACCACCGGCTGCTATCCCGACCTCGACTCCACCGGAAGCCAGTCGCCGAGGTCCTGCCCCGGCCGGGTCCGGCACGACGGCGTGCTCGCCAAGGACGGCGAGATCGTCGCCCGTTCGCGGGTCGACGACAACTTCCGGCATGCCTTCGACCTGGCCGTCGCGGACATCACACGGCAGTGGAACGACTTCCAGGCGGAACTGCGCGCCACCTACCCGGACCACCGCCGAGGTGAGCAGATGATCTGCGCACTCACCCACGACGACCCGGAGCACGCGTGCCCCTGACGGCCAACGGGCAGGCACGGCCAACGGGCACGTCCAAAGGGCACGGCCAACGGGCACGTCCAACGGGTGGGGTTCATCGTATGAACATCATCTGAATCGGACTCAGGACGCAGACGGGCTGCCTAGGCTGCGGCCGTCCGTAGTGATCACTCCAGTCCGAGAGACCTCACCATGCTCATCGTGTCCCTGCTGTTCCTGGCCGTCGGCATCAGTCTGCTCATACTGCGGTGGCGCGGGATCGGTTCCTGGCCGCTCACCCTCGGCGGCGTCCTCACGGGCGGCCTCGGGCTGCTGCTGGGGCTCACCACCTGCGTGCACGTGGTCGAGCCGACCGAGGTCGCGCTGCCCACCAGACTCGGCAAGGTCGGCGGCACCTGGCAGCCGGGGCTGCACTTCAAGTCGCCGCTGACCGACGTGACCACCTTCTCCACCCGCCCCGCCGACCTCGACCTGACCGGTGACTCCACCGTCGAGGTCCGCTCCTCCGAGGGCGGGGTGCTGTACGCCGACCTCACCGTGAAGTGGTCGATCGACCCCCAGCACGCCACCGAGCTGTTCAAGCTGGCCGGGAACACGGAGGCCGTCCAGCAGCGGCTGGTCTACCCGGACAGCCGGGAGATCGTCCGCAACGTCTTCGCCCGCCACACCAGCGTCGAGGGCTACAGCTCGCAGCGGGAGGCGATCAGCTCCGAGATCGACAAGCTGATCACCGCTCGGCTGGCCCCGCGCGGCATCCTCGTCAACGGCGTCAACCTGCGCAACGTCCGGCCGAGCGACGGGCTGCAGAAGGCCATCGACCAGAAGATCCAGCAGGACCAGGCCACCGCCCAGGCGGAGGCGGCCGTGCGCACGGCCAAGGCCGAGGCCGAGAAGCGCAAGATCGACGCCGACAGCACCGCCGCCGCCAACGCCGCGATCGCCGGTTCGCTCACCGACAAGATCCTGCTGAGCCAGTGCATCGAGGCCTTCAAGGCCGCGGCCGAGAAGAACGCCGTCTACGCCAGCCCCTGCGGCGCCAACGGCACACCCGTCATCGTGGACGGCACCAAGCGCTGAGGTTGACGGAACGTCGGGGCCGAGGCGGAGAGATCCGCCTCGGCCCCGGTACTTCAGACGGTGGGTGCGGCCCGCCCGTGCTCGTGGCGCCGCCGCACCGGCGTCAGGGCGCTATCAGCGGTAGCGGTAGCGGATCCGGCCGCGGGTGAGGTCGTAGGGGCTGACCTCGACGAGGACGCGGTCGAAGGGAAGGATCTTGATGTAGTTCTTCCGGATCTTCCCGCTGATGTGGGCCAGGACGGTGTGCCCGTTCTGGAGCTCCACACGGAAGGTGGCATTGCGCAGGCACTCGGTGACGGTGCCTTCGACTTCGATGCCGCCTGCTGTTTTCGTCATGCTGTCTCAATTCTCCGTCGGGGTGACGGTTCGGTCGGTGAAGAGTGAAGAGTGGGGAGTGGGTGACCGGGGTCGGCCCGGCGCCGTGTCAGCGGCGGACGAGTTCCAGGGTGGCGCCCGTGGGCCGGGCGCCGATGCTCTCGAACAGTGCGATGGCCGCCGGGTTGGTCTCGTCCACCTCGGCCCAGGCCGACTCCCTTCCGGAGCGGTGCAGCGAGCCCAGGGAGTGGGCCAGCAGGGCCCGGGCGATGCCCCGGCGCCGGTGGTCGGCCCGGACGGCGATCAGCCCGATCCGCGGTTGCCGGGTGAGCGGCGCTACCCGGATCATCCCAACGTACCGGTCGGACTCCTTCGCCACGGCGTACTTCGACGGGTCGGCCATGGTGGACCACGCCGGTCGGGGCAGGACCTCGGCGGGCATCGTCCGCCAGCCGGCCCCGGCCTCGACCTCCTCGCGGACGGTGCGGTCGAGGGAACGCAGCGGCTCCTCCTCAGCCGTTCCGGCGGGGAGGACGGTCACACCCGCCGGGGGAAGCACCGGTCCGAGGCCGGTGATCCGGGGATCGGTGGGCACCAGGTAGCCCAGCTCGCGGCGCTCGACCGTGAAACCGGCCCGGCGCCAGGCCGCGGCGGACTCCTGGTCCGTCTCGTCGACGACCGCGTACAGGGGTGTCGGGAGATCGGCGGTCATCGCGGCGGTGATGCGGTCGAAGACCGGGTCGTGCCAGGCGTCGACGCTCACGAAGAGCCGCCCGTCGGGCCGCTGCGAGGCGTCGCCGCGGCCGACCAGCCGGTCGTCCTCCAGGGCGTGCCACTCGGTGTCCGTGACGCGCGTCACCGCGATCGGGCGCTCGTCGGTCCGGGAATTCGACTGTACGGAGTTCATAGGTGTTGCCTTTCGGGAGAGCCATCCAAAGCGCTCCCGGCGACACCTGCTTCAGTCGCCCGCCGTGACGACATGGGGGAGCACCCATTGGGATACAGCCTTCATGGGTCTCACCTCCTCGTGTTCTTTCACGGCCTGCCGGACACTACCAGCCGCGAGCCGACCGCCCAAGTCATTTTCCTGTGACGGGCAGCGCCCTCCGCCGAGCACAGCGCCGACGCGCCGTCACGTCCTGGTCGTTCCCGGCCGTCCGCCGAGGGCATCCGGAGTGCCCAGCGTCACATCGCCCGGTGCGGGCGGGCCGCCGGACGGCGTTCGCCCCGCGCTTGCAGAGCCTGCGGCCTTCCGGCACGGGCGGAGGACCCGTCCGAATCGGGACCTTCGTCCCGTCTTCCACCGACCTTCGACCCGGGGGACCGCCCCCGGGACCGGGCAACCGTGGACGGTCGCCCGGTCACGCCGGGCGAGCGGCCCGGCCCCACCGGCGGGCCGCCCACGACCGTCTACGCGGCGCACGGGTGCGGAAGCACCCGGCGCGCTCCGGAGGACCTGAACGAATGTCACGCACCATCGACAACGCCCCGTATACCGCCTTCCACCGCAGGCTCGCCCTCGCCTGCTCCGGAGGGCCGCTGCTCGACGGGTACATCCTGAGCATCGTGGGCGTCGCCCTCATCGGCATGCGTCCCGAGCTCGGGCTCTCCACCGCCGACGTCAGCCTGATCGGCGCGGCCGCGCTGGTCGGCATGTTCGTCGGCGGCGCACTCTTCGGCGTGCTGACCGACCGGATCGGGCGGGAGGTGATGTACACCGCCGACCTGATCGTGATGATCGTCTGCTCGGTGCTGTCCTTCTGGGTCGACGCGGTGTGGGCGATCGCCCTCCTGCGCTTCGTCCTCGGCATGGCGGTGGCCGCCGACTACCCGATCGCGACCTCCCTGCTCGCCGAGTGGCTGCCCGCCAAGCACCGCGGGCGGCTGCTCGGTCAGCAGATCGTCGCCTGGTACGCCGGCGCCGTGCTCGCCTACCTGACCGGCTACCTGTTCCTGCGGATCGGCGGACCGGGCAGCTGGCGCTGGATGCTCAGCAGCTCCGCCGTGCTGTGCGTGGTGTTCCTGGTGATCCGCCGCGGCTCCCCGGAGTCGCCCCGCTGGCTCGCCGCCCACGGGCGGGTCGGCGAGGCGGTCCGCCTGGTCGAACGGCACCTCGGGGTCCGGGTGAACGGCCGCGAGCTGCTGCCCGAGCGCGCCGAGGCCGGCCGCCCGACCGGGCTGCGGCTGCTGATGACCCCGCCGTACCGGCGGCGGACGCTCTTCTGCGGGCTGTTCTTCCTCTGCCAGGTCGGGCCGCTGTTCGCGATGCTCACGTTCGGGCCGCAGCTCCTCGAAGCCTTCGGCATGCCGGGCGGCACCGTGCTCGAAACCCTCGGCACCGGCCTGGTCAGCCTGGTCTTCCTGCTCGGCTGCTACCCGGCGCTGCGCCTGATCGACACCTGGGGCCGCCGACCGGTGATCATCCGGTCCTTCGCGCTGATGATCGTCCCGCTCGCGCTCCTGGGCGTCTGGCCGGAGGCCCCGGCCGCCGTCGTGGTGGTCGCGCTCTGCGCCTACGCCTTCCTGTGCGGCGGGCCGAACGTGCTCGACTGGACCTACCCCAACGAGCTGTTCCCGACCGAGATCCGGGCGACCGCCGTCGGCGTCGCCACCTCGGTGAGCCGGATCGGCGCGGCCGCCGGCACCTATCTGCTGCCGCTGGGGCTGACCGGGCTGGGCACCGGCCCCACCATGCTGATCGCCGCCGGGGTCACCGCGGTCGGCCTGCTGGTCTGCGTGCTCTGGGCCGAGGAGACCCGCGGTACGGGGCTCGGCGCGGCGTCGGCCGTGCCGGGGGCCGGGCCCGCCAAGGCACCGACCCGGACGACCGCGACCGCACCGCAGCCGGTCCGCTGACACGACATGACGCGACGCGACGCGACGCGACACAACGCAACGCGACGCGACGACCACCGGGGCCGCTCCGACCGGAGCGGCCCCGGCGCCCGTGCCCAGGGGTGCAGCCGACCAGGTGAACTTCCGCCGAAGCGCCGATCCCTCCGCCAACCGCCCAGTCCGGGTGGGAACGCCCGGGGGCCCGGGCCGGCGGCGTCCCGGACTGCTGCTCGAAAACGCCGCGTTCGCCACAGGCTCGCCGGGAACCGCCCGTGTTGATCGACCGGTTCGAACAGCGGCAGGATCCCCGGCCATGGACGACACCTGGAACACCCTCAACTCCCTTGCCCAAAGCCTCGATTCACAGACCGCGATGGTCGGTGAACAGCGCTGGCTGGTGCAGATCGTGAAGCTCCAGGAGGAGGTCGGCGAGGTCGCCGAGGCCGCGATCGGGGCGCTCGGCGAGAACCCGCGCAAGGGGCGTTCCCATGACTGGGACGACGTACGGAAGGAGGCCTGCGACGTGGCGGTGACCGCGCTCCTGCTGCTGGTGCGGATGGGCGGTGATCCCCGCTGGTTCTTCGAGGAGCACCTGCGGATGCTCGCCGCCCGCACCCACCCGGGCCGACCGTGAACCGGGCCCGCAACGGGCCGTCGCCCCGGCGGGATAGGACGGTGGGCCCGCCGAGTGCGCCCCTCCGTCCAGGTCGGTCGAATTTCTGTTATGCCAATTGACACAACATCAAATCGGCTCCTACGCTCACCGCCATGGAAGAAGAGGTCAAACGCCGCGGCCGACCGCGCAAGGACCCGGAGAAGCTGGCGCGCTGGACCCCGCCCGACGGCTGGTCCCGGCTGGTCGCCTGGGTCTCCCCGGAGGAGAAGAAGGCGCTGAAGCGCGTCGCCGTGGACACCGAGGTCTCCGTCGCCGACCTGGTGCGGGCCCTGGCGAGCGGCCTGGCCGCGGGGGCGATCACGCACGAGGAACTGGTCGGGCAGGTCAGGAGAGGCAGGCAGGTCATGGAGAAGATCCCCACGCTGTTCGAGCGGGACGGCGACTTCCGCGTCGTGGACCGCCCGCGCGCCGAGTGCGCCTGGGTGTTCGCCGGGGAGGGCGCGCCCACCGAGAAGCTGGACGGCACCAACGTCCGGCTGACCGTCCGCGGCGGCCACCTGGTGCGGGTGGAGAAGCGGCGCAACCCCAGCAAGGCGCAGAAGCAGCAGGGCATCGTCGACGGCTGGTACGTCGACACCGACGAGCACGGCCCCGAGGACCGGTGGATCCTGACCGCGGCCCGCAACACCGACGTGGCCACCTGGCCGGACGGTGAGCACCCCTGCGAGGCCCTCGGTCCCCGGATCCAGGGCAACCCGCTGAAGCTGGACGACCACCTCTGCGTGCCGTTCGACCTGGAGGCGCCGGTGTTCACCGCCGTGCCGCGCAGTTACGAAGGCCTGCGGGAGTACCTCGCCGGACTGGAGAGCCGCTACGCGCCGGGCAGCCTGGCGGAGGGGATCGTCTTCCACCACCCCGACGGCCGCCGCGCCAAGATCAAGCGCAAGGACTTCCCCAAGGCGGCCTGAGCCCTCGCGAAGGCGGCCCGACCGCTCCCCAAGGCGGCCTGAGCCCTCGCAAGGGCGGCCTGAGCGCTAGCAGGGGCCGGGGCGCCCGGAGGCCGAAGTCGCCTGGAACCAGAGCGACTTCGGCGGAGTCCTACCGGGGACCGGGAGTGTACGGAAGCGCGCGCCCGGCCGCCGACGCCTTTCCGCAGGGTGGAAGGGCTGGGGTAGCCTCCAGGGCGTACGTGCCTGCGCCCCGGTTGTGCAGGGGTGCGCGCGCTCGGATGCCGGACCTGCGGGCCCGGCGTGGTCTGGAGGCGACGTTCCATGGCTGGCTCGACACCGCCCACCGCTTCACGAGGACGCGGCAGCGCCGGATACGCCGCCGCGCAGGTCGGCGAACCGGATCTGCGGCTGCTGCTGGCGGGCCTGACGGCGGTGCGCGACGGCGACTTCGGGACCAGGCTGCCCGCGGACGCCGACGGGCTGCTCGGTGAGATCGCGACCGTGTTCAACGGCATGGTCGACCAGCTCTCGCACTTCACCTCCGAGGTCACCCGGGTGGCCAGGGAGGTCGGCACCGAGGGCCGGCTCGGCGGGCAGGCCCAGGTGCCGGGCGTGTCCGGGACGTGGGAGGACCTCACCGACTCGGTCAACGCGATGGCGGGCAACCTCACGACCCAGGTGCGCGACATCGCCGAGGTCGCCACGGCGGTGGCCAAGGGCGACCTCTCGCAGAAGATCACCGTCGACGCGCGCGGCGAGATCCTGGAGCTGAAGAACACCGTCAACACGATGGTCGACCAGCTGTCCTCCTTCGCCGGGGAGGTGACCCGGGTGGCCCGCGAGGTCGGCACCGAGGGCATCCTCGGCGGGCAGGCCGACGTCAAGGGCGTATCGGGGACGTGGCGCGACCTCACCGACTCGGTCAACTTCATGGCCGGCAACCTCACCGGCCAGGTCCGCGCGATCGCCCAGGTCGCCACGGCCGTCGCCCGCGGCGACCTGTCGCAGAAGATCACCGTGACGGCCCGGGGCGAGATCCTGGAGCTGAAGACGACCATCAACACGATGGTCGACCAGCTGTCCTCCTTCGCCGGCGAGGTGACCCGGGTCGCCCGGGAGGTCGGCACCGAGGGCCGGCTCGGCGGCCAGGCGGACGTGCGGGACGTCTCGGGCACCTGGCGGGACCTCACCGAGTCCGTCAACGTGATGGCGGACAACCTCACCGCGCAGGTCCGGGCGATCGCCTCGGTGACCACGGCGGTCGCCGAGGGCGACCTCACCCAGAAGATCCGGGTCGACGCCCGGGGCGAGATCCTGGAGCTCAAGGAGACCATCAACACGATGGTCGACCAGCTGGGCGCCTTCGCCGACGAGGTGACCCGGGTGGCCCGCGAGGTCGGCACCGAGGGCAACCTCGGCGGCCAGGCCACCGTCCGCGGCGTCTCCGGCACCTGGAAGGACCTCACCGACAACGTCAACGTGATGGCCTCCAACCTGACCGGCCAGGTCCGTTCCATCGCGCAGGTCGCCACCGCGGTGGCCAGGGGCGACCTCTCGCAGAAGATCACCGTGGAGGCCAAGGGCGAGGTCGCGGCGCTGGCCGGCGTGATCAACACTATGGTCGACACGCTCTCCGCCTTCGCCGACGAGGTGACCAGAGTGGCCCGGGAGGTCGGCACCGAGGGGACGCTGGGCGGCCAGGCCCGGGTGCCCAACGTCGCCGGGACGTGGAAGGACCTCACCGACAACGTCAACTTCATGGCGCACAACCTGACCAGTCAGGTGCGCAACATCGCCCAGGTCACCACCGCGGTGGCCAACGGCGACCTCACCCGCAAGATCGACGTCGACGCGCGCGGCGAGATCCTGGAGCTGAAGACCACCATCAACACGATGGTCGACCAGCTGGGCGCCTTCGCCGACGAGGTGACCCGGGTGGCCCGGGAGGTCGGCACCGAGGGCCGGCTCGGCGGCCAGGCCAAGGTCGAGGGCGTCTCCGGCACCTGGAAGCGGCTCACCGAGAACGTCAACGAGCTGGCCGGCAACCTCACCCGGCAGGTCCGGGCGATCGCCGAGGTCACCAGCGCCGTCGCCGCCGGCGACCTCACCCGCTCGATCACCGTCGACGCCTCCGGCGAGGTCGCCGACCTCAAGGACAACGTCAACTTCATGGTGGAGTCCCTGCGCGAGACCACCCGCGCCAACGAGGAACAGGACTGGCTCAAGACCAACCTCGCCCGCATCTCCGCCCTGATGCAGGGCCGGCGCGACCTCGCGGCCGTCGCCGAATCGATCATGGACGAGCTGACCCCGCTGGTCGGCGCGCAGTGCGGGGCCTTCTACCTCACCGAGGAGGACGGAGCCGGGACGGTGCTCCGCCTCGTCGCGTCCTTCGCCTTCCCCGACGGCGAGCGCCCCGACCGGTTCCGGCTGGGCGAGTCCTTCGTCGGCCAGGTCGCCCGCAGCCGGCGGACCATCGCCGTCGACCGCCTGCCGGCCGGCTACCTGGCCGTCTCCTCCGGTCTCGGCCGCACCGAGGAGCTGTCCCTCGTCGTGCTGCCGATCGTCGTGGAGGGCGCCGTCCTCGGGGTCATCGAGCTGGCCTCGCTGCGACCGTTCACCCCCGTGCACCGGGACCTCCTCGACCAGCTGATGGAGACGATCGGCGTCAACGTCAACTCGATCGTCGCCGGGGCCCGCACCGACGAGCTGCTCGGCGAGTCCCAGCGCCTCACCGCCGAACTGCGGGTGCGCTCCGAGGAGTTGCAGGCCCGGCAGGAGGAGCTGCAGGCCTCCAACGCCGAACTGGAGGACAAGGCGGAGCTGCTGGCCGCGCAGAACCGCGACATCGAGACCAAGAACCTGGAGATCGAGCAGGCCCGCCAGGAGCTGGAGGACCGCGCCCACCAGCTGTCGCTGGCCTCCCGCTACAAGTCGGAGTTCCTGGCCAACATGAGCCACGAACTGCGCACCCCGCTCAACAGCCTGCTCATCCTCGCCCAGCTGCTCGCCCAGAACCCCACCCGGAACCTGAGCGCCAAGCAGGTCGAGTACGCCGGCATCATCCACTCCGCCGGCTCCGACCTGCTCCAGCTGATCAACGACATCCTCGACCTGTCCAAGGTCGAGGCCGGCAAGATGGACCTCACCGTCGAGCCCGTCCCGCTGCCCGCGCTCCTCGACTACGTCGAGGCCACCTTCCGGCCGATGACCAGCCAGAAGAGCCTCGCCTTCGCGGTCCGGACCGGCACCGGCGTGCCCGGCGAGCTGACCACCGACGACTACCGGCTCCGCCAGGTCCTGCGCAACCTGCTCTCCAACGCGGTCAAGTTCACCGAGAAGGGCCGCGTCGAACTGCTCATCGAAGGCGTCGAGGGGGCGGCCGTCCCGGACACGGTGCGCCGGGGTGCCCCCGTGCTGGCCTTCCGGGTCGTCGACACCGGCATCGGCATCGCCCGCCAGCACCTGGAGACCGTCTTCGGGGCGTTCCAGCAGGCGGACGGCACCACCAGCCGCCGGTACGGCGGCACCGGCCTGGGCCTGTCCATCAGCCGCGAGATCGCCCACCTGCTGGGCGGGGCGATCACCGCGGAGAGCACCCCCGGCCAGGGCAGCACCTTCACCCTCTACCTGCCGGTCACCTGCCCCGACCCCGAGGCCACCGGTTCCGCCCTCCCGCGTCCCGCCGGGGTGCCGGAGGCCGGTGGTGGCGGCCGCCCGGAGCGGGTCACCGGCGGGAGCGGCCCCGACGCCTCCGACGCCGACGCCGACGCCGCCACCGACGCCGCCACCGACGCCTCCGGTGCCTCCGGTGCCGACGACCGGCCGCCGGTCTTGCCGCGGCGGCTGCTCGTCGTCGAGGGGCGCCCGAAGGGCCTGCTGTCGCTCGTCGCGGAGAGCGCCGTCGCCGATGTCGCCCGCTACGCGGAGGCGGAGGCCGGCCGGGACGTGGAGATCGTCACCGCCGTCGACACCCAGGAGGCCGCCGCCACCCTCGCCGCGGGCCCCTGCCACTGCGTCGTCCTGGAACTCGACCTCCCCGACACCGCCGCCGCCGACCTCCTGGCGGACATGGACCGCGACCCGGCCCTGCTCGGCGTGCCGGTCCTCGCCCACACCAGCCGCGGCCTCGCCGCCGCCGCCTCCTCCGACGACGACGAGGAGGAGGAGGACGGACGCGCGCACGGCGGCAGGGCGCGGCGGGTGGAGTACATCTCCAGCCTCGACGAACTGCGCGAACGCATCGCCCTGCACATGAGCGCCGACCGCCCCGGCGACGTCCTGCCGCTGCGGTCCGCGGGCGCGCAGGACTGGGCGGCCCCCGACACGGACGCCGCCTTCGCCGGCCGGACCGCCCTCGTCGTCGACGACGACGACCGTAACCTCTACGCGATCACCGGAATCCTGGAACTGCACGGCATGCGCGTCCTCCAGGCGGAGAACGGTCGAGCCGCCCTCGACGTGCTGGCCGCGAACCCGCGTCTCGACGTCATCCTGATGGACGTGATGATGCCGGAGATGGACGGCTACACCGCGACCGCCGCCATCCGCGCCATGCCCGAGCACGCCCGGCTGCCGATCATCGCCGTGACCGCGAAGGCCATGATCGGCGACCGGGAGAAGAGCCTGGCCTCCGGCGCGAGCGACTACATCACCAAGCCGGTCGACGCGGGAGAGCTGGTCAACCGGATCAAGCACCAGCTCGACGGGTCCTGACGACGCCGTCCCCCGGGACACCAAGGAGGCGAAGCCGTGCACGACCCCCAGGAGCAGCATCCCGTGAACAGCCCCACGGCAGCGCCACCCGGGCCCGCGGCGCCGCCGTCCGACCAGTCCGCCCACCGCATGGGGACACAACGGGGAACGAACCCGGCGCCGTCCGCCGGCTCCACGCCCGACCGCGAAGCGACGGCGATCGGCCGGCTCGCCTCGACGGTGGAGGAGCTGCGGTGCGAACTCGAACGCGCCCAGGCCGACACCGCGGGGCGGGCGCTGATCGAGATGGCGGTCGGCGTGCTGATAGAGCGCCTGCGCTGCGGCCCGACCGAGGCCGCAGCCCAACTGGCCGACCTCGCCGACAGGTCCGGCGGCTCGGTGCTCGAACTCGCCTCCGAGCTGGTCAACCAGGCCGCCGCGGACCGGATCTCCGCCATCGCCGGGGAGTTCCTCGCCGCCTCCGCGCGACCGGTGGACCCGGCCGCCCTCCGGCTGCGCCGGACCGAGGCCGACACCCTGGCGAGCACCGACGCCCCCGCCGTGGCGCAGTCGATGCTCGACCACGCCCTGCGCCCCCTCGGCGCCACGGCGGTCGCCATCTGGGCGGCCCATCCGGACCAGTCCCTCTCCCTCGCGGGCGGCGCGGGCTTCAGCGAGGCCGAGGCCCACCGCTGGCGCCACGTGCCCCCCGGTGTGCCGACCCCCGCGCGGCGGGCGCTCGACCGGCGCGAGACCGTCGGCCATGCGACGATCGCCGACGCCCAACTGCCCTCGATCGGCAGCCTGGAGATCGGCGGCGGCCGGCTCGCCCTTCCGGCGGGCAGCGGAGGGCGGCTCGTCGGCGTGCTCGAAATCTGCTGGCCGGACGCGCTGCCGCCGCGGAGCCCGTCCCTCCAGCGGCAGTTCGAGGCCCTCGCGAAGCTGGCCGCCGCCGCCCTGGAGACCTGGGACGCCGACCCGGCGGGCCCCTCCGGCCACGCCGACACCGGCTTCCAGGAACTGCGCCAGCTCACCGACGGCCTGCTCGACCCGTGTCTGATCCTGAGCCTGGCACCCGGCAGCGGTGACGCCCCCCTCCAGTTCGCCATCGACCACGTCAACCCGGCCTTCGTCGACTTCGCCGGCCGGCCCGGCAACGCCATCGTCGGAGCCCGCCTGCTGGAGGCCTACCCGCTCGCCGCCGAACCGGGCGGCCTCTTCGACGCGGTGGAGCACACCTTCGCGACCGGCGAGCCCTTCCGGGCCCAGAACATGCGGCTGTCCGCCCTCGTCGACGGCGTCCCGCTGAGTACCCGCGCCCAGGTGGCGATCAGCCGCCACGGCCGGCGCCTGGCCGTCGTCTGGCGGCTCGACGACGGCACCCCCCGGGTGGCCCGGCTGCTCCAGCACGCCCAGCGCCTCGGGCGGATCGGCGGCTTCGAGGAGAACCTGCTGACCGGCCAGATCGCCTGGAACGAGACCCTGTTCGACCTGCACGGACTCACCCCGAGCGCCCGCCCCGTCGCCCTCGACCGGCTCGCCGACCACGCCCACCCGGACGACCGCCCGGCCATCGAACGCTTCCTGCGCACCCTGCTCCACCACCGGCGCCCCGCCTCCTGCGCGTTCCGGCTGCAGCGCCCCGACGGGGTCGCCCGCCACATCCGCGTCGTCGCCGAGCCGGTCGCCGGAACGGACGCGCAGCTGAGCATGGTGCGCGGCGCCTACCAGGACATCTCGGCCCAGCACTGGACCGAGGTCGCGCTCGCCGCCACCCGCGACCAGCTCGCCCAGAGCGAGCAGCAGGCGGCCGAACGCGCCCGCCTCGCCCTCCAGTTGCAGCACGCCATCATGCCGCCCGCGCACGGCCCGCTGGACCTGCCTGACCTCCGGGGCGCCGTCCGTTACCGCCCCGCGGAGAAGGACCACCTGGTCGGCGGCGACTGGTACGACGCCCTCACCCTCCCCACCGGCGAGGTGCTGCTGTGCGTCGGCGACGTCGCCGGCCACGGCATCGAGGCCGCCACCGGCATGGTCGCCCTGCGCAACGCCCTGCGCGGCCTCGCCGCCACCGGTGCGGGCCCGGCGCAACTGCTGACCTGGCTCAACAGCGTCACCCACCACCTCACCGACAGCGTCACCGCGACGGCCGTCTGCGGCCTCTACCACCCCGGGACGCGGCGGCTGCGCTGGGCCCGCGCCGGGCACCTCCCGCCCGTCCTCCTGCGCGACGGACGGGCCGAGACGCTTCCCCAGCTGGGCGGCATCCTGCTGGGCGCGATCGACCACGCCGACTACGAGGAGGGCGAGGTCCTCCTCCGGGGCGGCGACACCCTCGTGATGTACACCGACGGCCTCATCGAACGCCGTGACCAGTCCCTGCAGGCCTGCCTCAACAGCCTCGTCGCCCTGGTCGAGAAGGCGAGCGCGGGGATCGGCGACGATCTGGAGGCGCACCTGGACCACCTGCTGCGCTATAGCGGCGCGGACACCGACGACGACACCTGCCTGGTCGGCATCATGATCCGCTGACGCCGCCGCACCGGCGCGTGGGGGCGCGGGCTTGGCTCGGCGGGCGGGGACTCCGTACAGTCGGACGGACATCAGTGGAGGGGACGCGATGACGATGCCGGCCGACAGTGGACCGGACACCACGGCGAGCACCGCCCTGTCCGGCCCCGGCCTCGACGTGGTGGTGGCCGACTTCGAGGGCGGGGTGTACGTCTGCTCGCTCACGGGCGACCTCGACGGGGACACCCTGCCCCCCGCCGCCCGGGCGCTTGGGGACCTGCTCGACCGCCGCCCGGCCGCGCTGGTGGTCGACCTGGCCGGCGTCGGCTTCTGCGACTCCTCGGGCCTGAACCTGCTGCTCAGGACCCGCCTGGCGGCCGGAAAGGCCGGCACCGCGCTCCACCTGGCCGCGGCGCCGCCCGGGGTGATGCGGGTCCTGGAGCTGACCGGCGCGCAGAGCGTCTTCTCGCTCCACCCGTCCGTGGAAGCGGCTCTGCCGAACCGTAACCGGGTGCCGGAGTAGGCATGGTCCGGACGGGACCGGGAAGCCGACAGGACGAACCGACCGCCGATCCGAAGGGACCTCGCGCATGACGACCAGCTGGGCTGCCGTCGAAGGCGCCGGGCTCCCGCCCGGAGGCCGCCGCAGACGGCTGCGCCTGGCCGGCCTGGCCCGGCCCGTGGCCCACGCGAGGACCCTGGCCGCCACGGCCCTCGCCGACTGGTACGGCCTCGCCGCCGACCCGCGCGGCGGGCCCGGCATCGCCGGTGACGTCGTGCTGCTCGTCGCCGAACTCGTCTCCAACGCCATGCTCCACGGCGACGGCCCGGTGGAGTTCGTCCTCGACGCCACCGAGGACCGCCTGCGCATCGAGCTCAGCGACCGCACGGATACCGTGCCCACCCTCCGCCGGCCCCATCACCCCGCCCTCCCCGGCGGCCACGGCCTGCACATCGTCCACCGCACCGCCGACCGCTGGGGCGCCGAACCGCTCGACGGGGGCAAGGTCGTCTGGGCCGAAGTCACCGCCCACCGCCTCCACCCGGGCGGCTGACGCCGACCGGGGCTCTAGGAGGACCCCGCCCGCCGGCCCACCGCCCGGGGGAAATCCGGGTGACCCGAGCCGGGTGACGCCCTTACGCTCGCTCGCCATGGACGTGAACGCGCACCTGTTGAACGTGGTCGACGTCGAAGCGACCTGCTGGGAGGGGCCGGTGCCACCCGGTCAGGTGAGCGAGATCATCGAGATCGGGCTCACCGTGGTCGACCTGCGCGCGGGCGTACGTCTCGCCAAGCACCGCCTGCTGGTGCGCCCGGCCCGGTCGGAGGTGAGCCCGTTCTGCACCGAGCTGACCGGCCTGACCCAGGCCGAGGTGGACGGCGGGCTGACCTTCACCGAGGCCTGCCGGACGCTCGCGGTCCTGCACCGGACCGGCTCGCTCCCGTGGGCCAGTTGGGGCGACTACGACCGCGACCAGTTCACCCGCCAGTGCCGGCGGACGGGCACGGAGTACCCGTTCGGACATCGCCACACCAACGCGAAGACCGCCTTCACGGCCGCCTACGGGCTGCGCCGCCGACCCGGGATGGCCCAGGCTCTCACCCTGGCCGGCCTCCCGTTGGAGGGCCGCCACCACCGTGGCGACGACGACGCGTGGAACATCGCCGGCCTGGTCCTGGACCTGGTGGCCCGCGGCGACTGGCCGTAGCGACTGGCCGTAGCGGGTGGCGTGCGGGGCGCCGGGGGCGGTCGCCCGGTGCCTCGTGCGCCCCCGGTCGCGCTCTGGCGGTGTGGAGCGCGCATGCGTCATCGTGGGCCGGGCGGCGCGCGTTCCCCGCCGTGGAGATGCGCAGGCCGTCGCGTACCGGGCCGGGACGCCGCCCCGTAGCCCGTGCGGCGGCTGGCCGGTCGGGCGAGCAGCCGAGGGGGTCCCACCGTGCCGCAGGACGTGGATTTCGGCCTTCCCTGGCCGCTCCGGGTGAACCCGCACCTCGACGAGGCCCGCGCCCGTAACCTGGAGTGGATGCGCGGATTCGGCCTGCTCGACGAGGGCCACCAGGCCGCCGAGGGCTATCTGGGCTGGCAGTTGGCCGAGGTGTCCGCGTACTTCTACCCGGAGGCGACGGCGGAGGGCCTCTGCCTGGCCGCCGATCTGATGGGCTGGTACTTCACACCCTTCGACGACCGGTTCGACGGACCGCTCGGCCGCGACCCCGCCGCCGTCGGCCGCACCGTCGCCGCCTACACCCGGCTGCTGCACCGGCCCGTCGTCGATCCCGGGGCGCCTGCGGCGGAGCGCGCGTTCGTGGATGTGTGGCGGCGCTGGCCGCACGGGATGTCCCCGGCCTGGCAGGCGCGGACCGTCGGGAACTGGACGGACTACCTGGCCGTCCACCACACCGAGGCCCTGGTCCGCTGCGGCCTGCTGCCGGTGGGCGGCGAGACGGAGCACCTGTGGCGGCGCCGCCGTTCGACCAGTTCCTTCGTGGTCAACGACCTGGGGGAGCGTACGGCGGGCTTCGAGGTGCCGCCCCTCCTCTGGTACGGCCAGACCCTCAGCAGGATGCGGGAGGTCGCCGCCGAGGTCGTCGCCATCGCCAACGACACCGCGTCGTTGGAGAAGGAGGAACGTGACGGCGACAGCCACAACCTGATCCTGCTGCTGGAGTCGCGGGGCCGGTCCCGGCAGGAGGCTCTCGCCGGCGCGGTCGAGCGGGTCGCGGCCAGGGTCGAGGAGTTCGAGGAGCTGGAGCGGGACCTCGCCCGCGCCGCCCCGCACCTGTCCCCGGCCGACCGGGAGAGCGCCGCCCGGTACGTCACGCTGCTGCAGGACTGCATGACGGGCAACTGCGCATGGCAGCGGACCTCGACCCGGTACGCGGCCCCGACCGGCCCCGCCGCCTGACCGGGCACGGCGGTCATGCGGCGCGCGGGACGGCCCGGGGGCTGAGGGCGGCGTACTCCAGCGGGGCGGAGGGGTCGATGGAGAGGTCCATCGGGGAGGGCTCGGCACCGGAGCGGACGAGGAGGTCGCCGATGGCGGCGACCATGGCGCCGTTGTCGGTGCACAGGCGCAGGGCCGGCACGCGCAGGGTGATGCCGGCGGCGGCGCAGCGCTGTTCGGTGAGGGCGCGGATGCGGGAGTTGGCGGCGACGCCGCCGACCACGACGAGGGTGTCGATGCCGTGGTCCGTGCAGGCGCGGACGGCCTTGCGGGTGAGGGTGTCGGCGATGGCCTCCTGGAGGGAGGCGGCGGCGTCGGGTACGTGCGGTTCGGTGCCGGCGGCGCGCTGGGCCTCGACCCGGCGCGCGGCGGCGGTCTTCAGGCCGGAGAAGGAGAACGCGTACGGGGGGTCGTTGGGTCCGCTGAGGGGGCGGGGGAGGCGGACGGCCGTGGCGTCGCCGTCGCGGGCGGCGCGGTCGATGGCGGGGCCGCCGGGGTAGGGCAGACGGAGGATGCGGGCGACCTTGTCGAAGCACTCGCCGGCGGCGTCGTCGAGGGTGTCGCCGAGGTGGACGATCGGGTCGCGGGCGAGGTCGCGCACGAGCAGCAGCGAGGTGTGTCCGCCGGAGACGATGAGGACGATGCTCGGGTTCGGCAGTGGCCCGCCGTCGAGGGTGGCGGCGGCGACGTGCCCGGCGAGGTGGTGGACGCCGTAGAGGGGCACGCCGAGCGAGAAGGCGTACGACTTCGCGGCGGCGACGCCGACCTGCAGGGCGCCCGAGAGCCCCGGTCCGGCGGTGACCGCGACGGCGCCGACGTCGGCGAGGGTGAGCCCGGCCCGGCCGAGGGCCTCACGGACCACCGGCGCCATCGCGTGGACGTGGGCCCGTGCGGCGATCTCCGGCACGACGCCGCCGAACCGGGCGTGCTCGTCCATCGAGGACGCGACCGCCTGGCCGAGCAGCACGCCGCCGCGCACCAGCCCCGCGCCGGTCTCGTCGCAGGACGACTCGATTCCCAGTACCACCGGCGATCCCGCCATCGATCCCACGACTCCTTATTGCTCTACTGATGCAACTGCAACATCAACGCAATAAGGAAGAATAGAGGGCCTCGGAAACACGCGTCGTCGCGGGCCCCGATGGGTCCCGTCATCGCCGCCAACGCGGCAAAGGATCGCCACGAGGAGGCACCCGCCATGCGGACAGTGGTCCCTTCTCCCGAGCCTCCGATCGGAGGATCTGACTCACGGGACACGCCCGCTCCGGTCTGCCGGGACACCGTTGGCCGCCCGTCTTTCGGCGGGCGGCCAAGGTCGGGGTGAGTCGTCGGACGGTCCTCGGAGGCCGGGTGGCTCGGGTGCGCGGTCACCGGTGGTCACGGCGCGGGCCCGTCGGTTTGCGGTGGGGCGTCGGTGCGGTGAGGGTCACGACGGCGACCTCGCTCCGGGGCCCTCCTGCGTCGTGGTGGGTCAGGGTGAGCAGGCCCGCGTCGGCCAGGTCTCGGAGGGCCTCGCGGAGGAGGCCTGGTTCGACGCGCAGGGCCACGGCCACGGCCGCGGCCGTCACCGGAAACGTCGCCGTCCGGGCGAGGTGCTGCCGCGGATCGGCGACGAGATCGACCAGCAGCCCGGCCGCGATTCGCCCGTTCGGAAGTTCCCTGGCCCGCCGGGCCCAGTCGGCCGGCGAGTCTGCAACCGCCGCCGTCCGCACCTGCCCACGCCCCTTCGCATCCGCCCGCCGCGGCCAGCTACTGGGCTCTTCCGCCGGGGACGGTCTGCGCTTCCTCCTGCCGCGGCCGGCCGCCTACCGCCGCGGGGCACGCTCCACCAGCACCAACCGCACAGCATGGGCATGCGGCGGCCCGAACCGTCCGGCCCGCCGCATGCTGATGCCCCAGAGCCCGCCGCGCCCTCGAGACACCGGGCCCGGGCTGTCAGGAGGGCTTCTTGTCGATCTCCAGATCGGCCTCCGGGCCCCTGACGGTGTTGCCGGGCGGGCCGGCCGCATTGCTGGTGTTGTTGTCGGCGACGGGGTCCTCGGTGCCGGCGGTGGCCTTGGCGATGTTGCGGATGTCGGAGCCGTTGCCGCTGTAGGCCGGGTCGAGCTGGACGGTGAACACCCAACGGTGCGAGGTGCCGGAGGCGATGGCGGCCGGGCCGCAGCTGACGACCTGTCCGGAGGCGGAGCAGCCGTCGGCCGAGGAGACGAAGGTGAGCTGGGCGGGCAGGGTGTCGCTGATCGCGACGCCGAGGGCGTCGGAAGGGCCGTTGTCGGTGGCGGTCACCGCGTACTGGAAGGTTTCGCCGGGGGCGATCGGCGTGGTGGTGACAGTCTCCTTGGCGGTCGAGACGTCCGCCCGGGGGGCGCCGGCCTTGCCGCCGGGCAGGCCCGTGCTGGAGCTGTCGTTGTCGGTCCTGGGGTCGATGTTGTCGGCGGTGACCTTGGCGCTGTTCCTGATCGCGGCGCCGTCACCCCGGTAGGCGGGGTCGAGCCGGACGGTCAGCACGTACTGCTCGCTCTCGCCGACCTTCAGCGGGGTGGCCCGCTTGCAGGTCACGACGGACCCTGTCTCGGTGCAGCCGGCCGGGGTGGAGGAGACGTAGATCAGCTCCGTGGGGAGCTTGTCGGCGAGGGTCACGCCGTACGCGTCGGCGGAGGGACCGTTGTTGACGACGGTGATCAGGTAGTCGAAGGTCGCCCCGGGGGTCGGCGCCGAGGTGCCGACCGCCTTCTTGGTGACTCCGAGGTCCGCGGTCGGGGGGTTGACCTTGGAGCCGGGCGGGCCGGCCGTGTTGCTGGTGTTGTTGCCGGGGACGGGGTCCTTGGTGGCCGAGCCGACGGTGGCGGTGTTGAGGATGTCGGAACCGTCCCCTCGGTAGCCCGGGTCGATCCGCACCTTGAGGGTCCAGGCCAGCGAGTCGCCCGCGACCAGGGTCGGCTGCGGGCCGCAGCTGACGGTCTGTCCGTTGGCGGTGCACCCGTCGGGTGAGGAGACGAAGCTCAGCATGGCCGGGAGCTTGTCGGTCGCGGTGACCACGGTGGCGTCGGAGGGCCCTTTGTTGGTGGCCGTGATCCGGTAGTCGAAGGTCTCGCCGGGGGCGACCGGGGTGTCGGAGCCGGCCTTCTTGACGGCCGAGAGGTCCGCCTCGGCGCCGCCGAGGCCGCCGGGCAGGTCGGCGGGCTTGCTGGTGTTGTTGGCGGGGTCGGGATCCGCCGCGTCGGACTTGGAGGTGGCGGTGTTCCTCAGGCCCGTGCCGTCGCCCCGGTAGGAGGCGGCCAGGAGGACCCGGATCTTCCAGGCCGTGGAGGCGCCGGCGGCCAGTCTCCTGACGGGCCCGCAGGTCACGTCCTGGCCGGTGGCGGTGCAGCCGTCCGCCGAGGAGACGAAGGTGAGTCCGGCGGGCAGCTTGTCGGTGACCATCGCGTTCGGGGCGTCCGAGGGCCCGTTGTTGGTGGTGGTGACCAGGTACTCGAACTCGGTGCCCGGGATGACCGGCCCGGTGCCCACGCCGGCTTTGGTGGTGGACAGGTCGGACTTGCGGTCGAACGGGCCGTCGGGCCGC
This sequence comes from Kitasatospora misakiensis, assembly GCF_042656005.1. Lineage (NCBI taxonomy): Bacteria > Bacillati > Actinomycetota > Actinomycetes > Kitasatosporales > Streptomycetaceae > Kitasatospora > Kitasatospora misakiensis. The sequence continues at coordinate 135,644 of NZ_JBHSOF010000016.1, forward strand.
ACCGGTGGGTTGGTGTTGTTGCCGGTGGCCGGGTCATGGGCGTCCGAGGCGGTGCTGGCCACGTTGCCCAAGTCCGAACCGTCGCCCTCGTAGGAGGGGCTCAACTGGACCACCATGCTCCAGCTCTTGGTGACGCCGACCGCCAGCGTCGCCGCCGGCCCGCAGGTGACCTTCTGCCCCACCGCCGTGCAGCCGTCGTCCGAGGAGACGAAGGTGATGCCGTCCGGCAGAGTGTCCTTGGCGGTGACGTTCTTGGCCACCGAGGGGCCCTTGTTCTTGGTGCTCAGGGTGTAGGTGAAGGTCTCGCCGGGCGCCACGGCCGGCCGTGCGGCGGCCCCGGCGGCGGCCGGTCCCAGGGTCAGCAGTGCGGTGAGGGCGCCGGCCGTCAATCGGCGGCTCGGCCACCGGTGCGTGGCGGGTGTGGTCGTGTGCATCGGTTCCTGTTCCACGGGTGGGTCAGCGGCCGACGGCCGGTGACAGATCGTCAGGGACTGGTCTTGCCGAACTCCAAGTCCGCCTCCGGGGAACGGACGGTGCCTCCGGGCGGTCCGGCCGGCTTGCTGGTGTTGTTCGTGGTGACGGGGTCGGCGGTGGTCGCGGCGGCCGTCGCGGTGTTGCGGACGTCCGATCCGTCGCCGCGGTAGCCCGGGTCGAGGCGCACGGTGAACGTCCACGTCCTGGAGGCCCCGGGGGCGAGCGGGTCGGTGCCGGCGCAGGTCACGGACTGCCCCGAGGAACTGCACCTGCCGACGGAGGAGACGAACGCCAGCGTGGCCGGGAGCGGGTCGAGCGCCTGGACTCCGACGGCCTGCGAGGGGCCGGTGTTGGTGACCGTCACCCGGTAGTCGAAGGTCTCGCCGGGGGCGACCGGGGTGGTGCCGACGGCCTGCTTGGCGGCGGCCAGGTCCGCCTGGGCGGGTGCCACACCCTTCGGTGGTCCGGTGGCGGAGGTGGTGTTGTTGGCGGGAACCGGGTCGACGGCGTCCGAGGACGAGGTCGCGGTGTTGAGGACGTCGCTGCCGTCGCCCGTGTAGGCCGGGTCCAGCCGCACGGTGACGGTCCATGAGATCGCGGCACCCACCGCCAGGTTGGCGACGGGCCCGCAGCTGATACTCCGTCCGTTGACGGTGCAGCCGGGAGAGGAGACGTGCAGCAGCGGGCTGGGCAGCACGTCCGTCATGACGACCTTGGTGGTGTCGGCCGGGCCGAGGTTGGTGGTGGTGATCCGGTAGTCGAAGGTCTGCCCCGGTACGACCGGCCCGTTGCCGAGGGCCTCCTTGCGGGTGGCGATGTCGGCCGGACCCGCCGTGATCTCGGTGACGGCGGTGGCGGAGTTGTCGGCGGCGTTGAGGTCGGTCCGGTTCGTCGGTGCGGCGACGGTGGCGGTGTTGGGGGTCCCGGTAGGAACGGAACGGAAAGTCCGGGTTACTGTCAAAATTTTTGACACCCCGTGATGGCGGCTTGGGCGGGCCGGGCGCGGATGCTGTCCGGTCGGGTCGGCGGGATGCTGGAGGCATGGCTCCCGAAGAGCGTGAGGAGATCCCGCCCGCCGCGGTGGACGACTTGGTGGAGCTGGCCGGCGGTGACGCCGGCGAGGTGGTGGAGATGCTGCGCGCGTTCGGCCTGGATGACGAGGCCGACCTCCTCGAAGAGGAGAGCGAGCCTCCCGAGGACGACGAAGGCGATGAGGAGTGAGCGCCCGCGCGCCCGGGCAGGGGCGTCAGCACCGCAGGCTGTCGTCCTGTTCAGGCGCCGCGTCGTCGTGCTGCTGGTCGTCGTCCTCGGTCCAGGTGCCGAAGGGTCCGGGCAGACCGGGCTGCTCGGCTCCGAGTAGCGGCGCGCCGCCCTTCAGCCTGTGCTCTGTGGGGATCACCGGTTGGTCTCTTCCTCGCGGTCGGCGGCGGTCAGCTGGGCGCGCTGGGCGACCAGGCGCTCGCGCAGGTCGATCTCCTCGGGGGTGAGTGGGTCGCCGGGCTGGTGGATCTGCGCGGGCTTGGGCCGCAGCGGCAGGCTGTCGTCCACCGCGGCGAGCGCGGCGGCTTCCTCGGCGTCGGCGAGTGCCCGGTACAGGGATGCGACTGACGGGTTCTTCCCGGTGTTCTTGCCGGTCTTGATGACGAGCTTCTTGGCGATGTCGGGGACCGGGGTGCCCTTGGCCTTGAGCGCGATGGCGAAGGTCAGCATGTCGTCGTCGATGACCTTGGGCCGGCCGCCGTGGTTGCCCTTGCGGGCGGCGCTCTGCTGGCCTTCCAGGGTCTTCTCCCGGATGTAGTTGCGGTCGAGCTGGGCGGCGACGGCGAGCACGGCGAAGAGCATCGAGCCCATGCCGTTGGGGTCGTAGATGCCGGTGAGCGGGCCGGTGAGGAGTTCGAGCAGGATGCCGGTGGACTCCAGGTCGGCGGAGAGCTGCATCAGCTCGGCGGCGTTGCGGGCCAGGCGCTTCATCTCGTGGACGGTCAGGATGACCACCTGGTCGGGTGCGGCCTCCTTGAAGTCGAGCGCGAGCTTGAGGGCCGCGGCCATCTCGGGGCGGTGCTTGACCCGGGTGCTGATCTGCTCCTGGAAGATCTTGTGGCAGCGCGCCGTCTGGAGGGCTTCGATCTGGCTCGCCAGCTCCTGGCTGACCATGGACGTCCTGGCGTACCCGATCCGGATCGGCCGGCTCTCGGCGGCGGTCTGAGGGACGACGGCGAGAGCGGGTCCGGGGCGCCAGGTCCTGCCCGGGTTCCGATCGGCGGGGACGAGGACTTCGAGGTCCTCTCGCAGCGCGGGCACGAGGATGAAACGTGGCGTGTGATATTTCGCCGCCACCTTCCCGCCGAGGGTCCGGCACGGGCTCCCCGCCGGGACTTCGCACTTCGGGCATTCGTGGCGTTCTACCGCAGATGCTGCCTGATCGGGCGTCAGATCCATCGGGAAAGTCTCTCAGAAGTGCCTCGCAGAACGCCGGACTTTTGAGAGGTTTTCTGCGACAGCGAACCGGATCAAAACGGACACGGTTCGGGGTCCTCGCAGAACTCGCACATCTGGTCATTTATGCGAGTGACCCACCGTCACGACCGCTACTTTCCGTTACTCGACACTTGGCCGTAGCTTCGCGAGTCTCGCACGCACGTTCACCCGGGTTCGAGGTCGGCCGGATCGGCCTCCCACTCGAACCCGCCACCGATCGGTCGAACGAAGATCCGGCGCCGGACGAGCCTGTCGGTGTCGAGGTTCCGTTCGACCAGTTGTCCGCTGATCGTCCCGGTGCGGCCGTCGCGCTTGTGCCGGACCGGCTTGCCGACGTCGGGGTGGGGCGGGTTGCCGACGGACACGCCCCACCCGCTTCGGTCGACTGCCGCCATCAGCGACCCGCTGCGGCCGTCACGACGCGCTGGCCGAGCCGCCGTCGACCAGGGCCGAGATCAGCTTGCGCGCGGCGGCCTTGGTGAGCCTGCCGATCGCCTTCTGCACGTCCTCCTTGGCGCGACGCGGCTTGATGGCGGTTCCGGTGATCGCCTTGTCGAACTGCGCGGTGAACGCCGGCTCACCCGCCTTCTCGGCCAGGGTCAGCAGGTAGCGGGCCTGCGCGGGCGAGGCCGGCTCGACGGCCGAAGCCTTCTTGCGCGCCGCGCTCTCCTCGCGCAGCCGGCCGTAGTGGGCGTCGTTCTCGGCCTTGCGCTTGGCCTCGGACTCCTCGCTGCGGCAGGTGACCTGCACCCTCTCGACCCACCCCGCGCCAGGCTGGCCGGTGACGGCGGTCCACAGCGCATCGTTGGTCAGCTGCGACTCGTCCACGCCCTCGGTGAGCCCCGGGCCGACCAGGCCGTAGTAGCCGGTCTTGCCCCGGGGCAGGACCGTGAAGCCCGCGGGGATGGCGTGGGCGGTGAGCCAGTCCTGCCCGCAGCCCACGATTTCCCTGATGATTGAACGAGTTCAAGCGTCATGAAGGGCTGTACGTGGACGAGTG
>NZ_JBHSOF010000017.1:0-135259 GCF_042656005.1 Kitasatospora misakiensis
TGGCCCAGCCGCCCCACCACCCGGCGTCTCAAGTGATCCATTTGCCGGTCGGTCTAAGGCAGCGTGAGCAGCCGGGCGGCGGTGTGCAGGTCGGCCCGGACCTCGGCGATCGAGGCGCGGCCGGAGAGCCAGGCGACCAGCGCCGCGTGCCAGGTGTGCTCGATCACCCGGACGGCGGCGCGCTGCGTCTCGGTGGGCGGTCCGGACTGCCCGATGGCGTCCAGGATCAGCTGTCCGGTGGTGGCGGAGACCTGGTCCACCTCGGCGCCCACCGAGCGGTCGGCGAAGGAGAGCGCGCGGACCATCGCCTCGGCCAGCAGCGGCTCGCGCTGCAGCGCGTGGAACGCCCGGGTGAGCGTCTCGGCGACCCGCGGCGCCGGTTCGCGCTCGGTCGGCGGGTGCCGGCGGACCTGCTCCTGGAGGCCGCGCAGCTGTTCCAGCATGACCGCCACCAGCAGGTGCACCTTGGAGGGGAAGTACCGGTAGAGCGTGCCGAGCGCCACCTGCGCGCCCTCCGCGACCTCCCGCATCTGGACGGCGTCGTACCCGCCGCGGGCCGCCAGGACGGTCGCGGTCCGCAGGATCCGCCGCCGCCGTTCGGCCTGCCGGGCGGTGAGCGGCGGGGTCGCCCCGGGGACGGCCGCGGACGCGGGCGGTGCGGCCGGCGTGGGCGGCGGTGAGGACGGTGACGGCAAGGACGCTCCCGGGCGCGAGAAGTGGTGGGCTGCTCCGGACGGGGACGGACAGAGAGGGAAGGGACGGGCTGGGACGGGTGGGGCCGGACGGACGGGCACGGGCGGGTGTGGCACCCGGGCGTGGCGCGAATCACCAGCCCTGGATCCGGAGCGGATGCTACGGGCCGGTATCTTCGAGGTCTCTCATTGTTCACGGGGCAGCTGGTGAACTCCACACCACACTGAAACCTGATCTACTTTACCGACCGGCAGCACAGACAGCAGCAGAGATGAGGGCCGACGATGACCGCGCAGCCGCTGCGGATTGCCCTGCTCTCGTACCGCGGCGACCCGTTCTGCGGCGGTCAGGGCGTCTACGTACGGCACCTCTCCCGTGAGCTGGCCCGCCTCGGCCACCACGTGGACGTGATCGGCGCCCAGCCGTACCCCGTCCTGGACGAGGTCGAGGGGCCGGGCTCGGTCCGGCTGGTGGAACTGCCCAGTCTGGACCTCTACCGCGCCGACGACCCCTTCCGCACCCCGGCGCGAGAGGAGTACCGGGGGCCGGTGGACGTCCTGGAGTACGTCACCATGCGCACCGGCGGCTTCCCCGAGCCGCTGACCTTCTCGCTGCGCGCCCGCCAGTACCTGGCCCGGCACCGCGGCCGCTACGACGTGGTGCACGACAACCAGACGCTCGGCTACGGCCTGCTCGGCCTGGCCCGGCACGGCTTCCCGCTGGTCACCACGATCCACCACCCGATCACCGTGGACCGCCAGGTCGAACTCGACGCGGCGGCCGGCCGGCTGAAGCGGCTGTCGCTGCGCCGCTGGTACGCCTTCACCCGGATGCAGCGCCGGGTCGCCACCCGGCTGGAGCACATCATCACCGTCTCCGGCACCTCCAAGCGCGAGATCGCCGAGCACCTGGGCGCCGCGCCGCACTCCGTCTCGGTGGTGCCGATCGGCGCCGACACCCGGCTCTGGTCCCCGTCGGACGCGGTGGCCCGGGTGCCCGGACGGATCGTCACCACCTCCAGCGCCGACGTCCCGCTGAAGGGCCTGGTGCACCTGGTCGAGGCGCTGGCGAAGGTCCGCACCGAACGGGACGCGCACCTGGTCGTGGTCGGCAAGCCGCAGAAGGAGGACGGCCCGATCGCCCGCGCGGTGCGCGCCTTCGGGCTGGAGCGGCACATCGAGTTCCGGCACGGCCTGACCGACTGGGACCTGGTGGACCTCTACCGCTCGGCCGAGGTGGCCTGTGTGCCGTCGCTGTACGAGGGCTTCTCGCTGCCGGCCGCCGAGGCGATGGCCACCGGCACCCCGCTGGTCGCCACCACCGGTGGCGCGATCCCCGAGGTGGCCGGTCCGGACGGCGAGAGCTGCCTCGCGGTGCCCCCGGGCGACGCGGACGCGCTCGCGACGGCGCTCGGCCGGCTGCTGGACGACCCGGAGCTGCGGGCCGCGCTCGGCGCGGCGGGCCGGGAGCGGGTGCTCGCCCGGTTCACCTGGGAGCGCGCCGCCGAGCTGACCGTCGAGGGCTACCGGGCCGCGATCGCCACTGGGGCCGGCCGCCGGGCCCGCTCCGGCCCGGGCTGGCGCTACGTGGCCTGACGGCGTCCGCCCTACGGCCGGGACGCTGCGGCCGGGACGCCGCCGCCGGGCGGGCGGCGCGGGCGACCGGCCGCCGCACCCGTGGCCGCGCCGGGCGGCCCGCCCGACCGCCCCGGCCGCGCCTCCGCGTTTTCCCTGGCTCGGCGTCAGGAACCTTGGGTACCGAAGGAATGGGAGTCCGCAGTGCTGACCGTTGATTTCTCGCGCTTCCCGCTCGCCCCCGGCGACCGGGTGCTCGACCTGGGCTGCGGCGGGGGACGGCACGCGTTCGAGTGCTACCGGCGCGGGGCCAATGTGGTCGCCCTCGACCAGAACGCCGAGGAGATCGCCGAGGTCAGGAAGTGGTTCGCCGCCATGGAGCAGGCCGGCGAGGCGCCGGAGGGCGCGTCCGCGGTCGCCATGGAGGGCAACGCGCTGGCCCTGCCGTTCGAGGACGACTACTTCGACAAGATCATCATCTCCGAGGTGATGGAGCACATCCCGGACGACAAGGGCGTGCTCAACGAGATGTTCCGGGTGCTCAAGCCCGGCGGCCTGCTCGCCGTCACCGTGCCGCGCTGGCTGCCCGAGAAGATCTGCTGGGCGCTCTCCGACGAGTACCACGAGGTCGAGGGCGGCCACATCCGGATCTACCGGGGCGACGAACTGGTCGGCAAGCTCAAGGACGCCGGCCTGGAGCCGTACGGCACCCACCACGCGCACGCGCTGCACTCGCCGTACTGGTGGATCAAGTGCGCGGTGGGCGTCAACAACGACAAGGCGCTGCCGGTCAAGGCCTACCACCAGCTGCTGGTCTGGGACATCGTCGGCACCCCGGTGATCAGCACCCTCACCAAGGCCGCCGAGCGGGCGCTCAACCCGGTCATCGGCAAGAGCTTCGTCGCCTACGCCGCCAAGCCCCACCGGGCCGGCGCGGGGCGCGGCGCCGAGGGCGCGGGCGGGGCGGAGTGACCGCCGCCGTCCCCGAGGTCCTGCTCCTCGACGGGGTGCTCGACGCCGAGCAGGCCGCCGGCACCGTCCGCAGCATCCTCGCCGAGCAGCAGCCCGACGGCGCCATACCGTGGTTCCACGGCCACCACCTCGACCCGTGGGACCACACCGAGGCGGCGATGGCGCTGGACACGGCCGGCGAGCACGCCGCCGCCGAGGCCGCCTACCGCTGGCTGGCGGCGCGCCAGAACCCGGACGGCTCCTGGTACGCCGCGTACGCCTACGGGCAGTCGGAGCACGCCGACGGCGAGGTCTGCGACGCGGCCAAGGAGACCAACTTCTGCGCCTACGTGGCGGTCGGCGTCTGGCACCACCACCTCTCCACCGGTGACGACGCCTTCCTGGACTGGATCTGGCCGACCGTCCGGCGCGCGCTGGACTTCATCGTCGCCCAGCGGCTGCCCGGCGGCCCGATCGCCTGGCGGGTCGACGAGCACGGCCGGGCCACCGACGAGGCGCTGCTCACCGGCTCGTCCAGCATCCTGCACGCGCTGCGCTGCGGGCTGGCCGTCGCCGACTACCTGGAGGAGCCGCAGCCCGACTGGGAGCTCGCGGCCGGCCGGCTCGGGCACGCCGTCACCCACCACCCCGAGCGGTTCCTCGACAAGGGCCGTTACTCGATGGACTGGTACTACCCCGTGCTCGGCACCGCGCTGCGCGGCCCGGCCGCGCAGGAGCGGATCGCCCGGGACTGGGACCGGTTCGTCGTCCCGGGCCTGGGCGTGCGCTGCGTCGGCGACCGGCCCTGGGTCACCGGCGGCGAGAGCGCCGAACTGGCCATGGCGCTCTGGGCGATCGGCGAGTCGGACCGCGCGGTGGACATCCTGCGCTGGATCCAGAAGCACCTGCGGCACGAGGACGGCTCGTACTGGACCGGGTACGTGTTCGAGGACGACGCGATCTGGCCGGAGGAGCGCACCACCTGGACGGCGGGCGCGCTGCTGCTGACGGTCGCGGCGCTCGGCGGCGACCCGGCGACGGTGGCGGTGTTCGGCGGCGAGGAGCTGCCGACCGGGCTGGTGGTCCAGGACTGCTGCTGAGCGGCCGACCACAGCCGACGATATCCGCCGCGTGGAACGGCGAAGGGGCGGGACCGGAGAGATCCGGTCCCGCCCCTTCGCCGTACGGGGCGTCGGCGGGGTCAGCCGCGCTGGATGCCCGAGGGGTCGGCCAGCAGGCCCTGGGTGCCGTCCTGCAGCTGGGCGACCAGCGCGCCGCCGCGCTGCTCGACCGCCAGGTACCAGGTGCCGGGGACCAGCTCGCCGACCGGGGCACCGGCCGGGTTGTCCTTCGGGCTCAGCTGACGCGGCGCCGGGACGGCGAACCAGAACGGCGCGAAGTCCGCGGCCGGGGCCGCCGGCTGCGGCTGGGTGCCAGCCTGCTGCGCGGCCTGCTGGGCGGCGACGTCGTGCGGCTGGCCCGGGACCGGCTGGCCGGGCTGGCCGGCCTGCGCGGACGGGTAGCCGTAGCCACCGGGCTGGCCGAACGGCGGCTGGTTCGGGTCCTGGCCCGGGTAGCCGTAACCGCCGGGCTGGCCGGGCTGGCCCGGGGCGGGGTAGCCGCCGGCCGGGAAGGCCGCCGGGGCGGCCGGCTTGTCGGTGACCAGCGGGGTCTTGAGCACCGGGATCAGCTGGCCGCCCGCGGCCGCAACGGCCAGCACGACCAGCGCGATGACGGCGAGCCAGGCGCCGAAGCCGTGGCCGATGCCGTCCATGCCGCCGCCGAGCGCCCACAGCGCGGTCCACAGCGCGGCCACCGAGAAGGCGATGCCCCACTGGTCCAGGCGCAGGCCGAGGATCTGACGGTTCGCGGCCGCCTGGCCCTGGAAGCGCTGGATCAGGATGAGGGCGGCGGCCAGGATGCCGAGCAGGAAGACCGAGGGCAGCACGGGGAACAGGACACTGTCCCAGGCGTTCGTCGAGGTGTCGCCGCAGTACCTGCCCTTGCAGTCGACGGACCAGTACGGCAGGAAGGAGGCGATGAAGAGCAGGACGGCCGCACCTGCGACGGCGGCGTCTCCCTTGGTGAGAGCGCGCAGATTCACTAACGTTCCCCTCGTTGGTGTGTCGTGGTCGGCGGTTTTCGTGTCGGCGCTCGGCCGGTGTTCGTCGGCGCCCGTCCGGTCGGCTGACCGGGCCGAAAACTCCGAACGGACCAGAAGCCTAGGGCCAACGGCCTCCCAGGTGCACGGCGGGCTCGGGAACGGGGCGAAGTCGTTGCAAACCGCGCGGTTCCGACCCCGGTTGTTTAGTGTTCCGTCAACCGGTCCGCCGCGCCGTCAACCGGTCCGCCGCGCCGTCAACCGGCTCGCCGATCCGTCGACCGGACCGCCGTCCGCCGCCGGGCGGCCTCCTACCGGGTGGTCAGGAACGAGGTCAGCGCGTCGGCGATCCCCTGGGCGGCCTGTTGGCGCCACTGAGGATCCGTCATCCGACGGGCGTCCGTCGGGTTGCGCATGTTACCGCACTCGATGAACACCTTGGGCACGGTCGAGAGGTTCAAACCGCCGAGGTCCGAACGGGTGTCCAGGCCCTGGCTCGCGACGTAGTCGGCGTACGGCTCGCCCGTCGCCGCCCGGAAGCCGTCGCGCAGCAGCAGGCCCAGCCGGTGCGAGGGTTCGACGATCGCGGAGGTGTTCGCCTTCCCGGCGGTCACCTTGGCGGGCATGATCACGTGGAAGCCGCTGCCGCTCGCCGGGCCGCCGTCGCCGTGCACCGAGACCGCGGCGTCGGCGTGGGCGGTGTTGCCGATCCGGGCGCGCTCGTCGATGCACGGCCCCCACGGGCGGTCGCCGTCGTGGACCAGCACCACGGTGGCCCCGCGGGCGGTGAGGATCGCGCGGGCGCGGCGGACCACGTCGAGGGAGTACTCGGCCTCGGTGTAGCCGGCGTTGGTGCTGGTGCCGGTGGTGTCGCACTCCTTGCGGGTGTTGCCTATGTCGACCTTGCGGTTGATCTCGGTGGTGTGGGCGGAGTTCCCGGCGTTGTGGCCCGGGTCGAGGACGACGGTGCGGCCGGTCAGGGTGGTGGTGGTGGTGGGGGCAGGGAGCGGGAACGCGGGGGCGGCGCTGCCGTTGCCGGGGGTGGCGGCAGGGGTGGGCGCCGTCGACGCGCCGGGGGTTCCGAAGCCGGGCGTTCCGAAGCCGGGGTTCGGGGCGGCGGGCGTACCGGTGCCGGCGGCGGCCGGGGTGGCCGGGTCGGAGTCGCCGAGGGCCTGCCGGCCGAGCCAGCCGGCCAGGCCGAGTACGGCGAGTACGCCGACCGCGGCCGCGGTGCGCAGCAGCGCGGAGCGGCGGCGCTTCGGGGCGGCCGGGCGCTCGGCGTCATCGGTGATGGTGGAGGTGGCCGTGGGGGCGGCGGGGTGATCGGTGATGCGCGTCACGGGTGGTTCAGATCCGGTCCTGGGTGCGGGGGGTGAGTCCGAACTGGTCGGCGATCGCCTTCCACTTCGTGACGAAGTCCTTCTTCGCCTGGGTGGCCTGCGGGTTGAGCTCGTCGGCGCGCTTCTTGTCGGCGGTGTTCGGGGCGCTGCCCGAGCAGCCCTGGGTGGAGACCGTCCGGGCCCAGCTCGCGTACGCCCGGTCGATGTCGGCGGACAGCTGCCAGGCGGACTTCAGCGACTGCACCGCCTCGGCGCCGCCCGGCAGGTCCGCGACGCCCAAGGTGCCCAGCTTGGTGAGGAGTTGGTCGCGCTGCTTGGCGCCGTTGTCGAACACCTGCGCGGCGGAGTCGATGTCGGGCTTGGCCGGGCAGCTGTTCACCTTGGCGACCGCGCTGCCGATCGGGGCCTTGGCGCCCTCGCCCTGGGTGAGCAGCTCGTCCAGGGCCTTGGCCTGGGCCGGCGCGTTGGGGCCGCCGGCGGCGGTCGGGCTGGGGGTGCCGCTCGGGCTCGCCGCGGGGTCGGTGGCGGCCGGGGTCGGCGCACCGGCGGAACCGGTGGGGGCCGGGGCGGGCTGCGGGTTCCCGGAGCCGGTGGTGGCGGCGGAGGAGGAGGGCGCGGGGCCGGCCTGGTCGGTGGTGGAGCCCTTGTCCCTGACCGCCCAGAGGATGCCGCCGCCCAGGGCCAGGACGAAGAGCAGGGCGAAGGCGATCAGCAGCGGCGCGCGCCGGCTGCCGGGGCCCTCGTCGTCCTCGGCCGCCTCGTAGCCGGTCGGGTAGTCGTGGGGGGCCTGGCCGTAGCCGTGCTGCTCGTAGCTCTGCTGCTCGTACGCGGCCTGGCCGTAGCCCTGCTGACCGTAGCCCGGCTGGTCGTAGCCGGGCTGGTCGTAGCCGTACGGGGCCTGGGCGTGGCCGTCCTGCGGCGGGTACGGCGGCTGCTGGGCCGGCCGGGGCGGGCCGTAGGGCGCGCCGGGGGCCGGCCCACCGGGGGCGACCTGCGGGAACGCCGGGGCGGTCGGGGCCGCGGCGGACGGCTGCGGCGGCGCGTTCCGGGGCGGGAAAGCGCCGGGTGCGGCGGGCTGCGGCGGGAGCGGGTGCGGGATGAGCGCCGTCGGGGCGTCGTCGTCGTGCGGTCCGGCCGGGGGCGCTGGCGGGCCGGCGGGCCGACCGGGGGCGGCCGGCGGGGCGGCCGGCGGGGCGGTCGGCGGCGCGCCCGGCGTGGCGGGCTGCTGGGGACCGCGCACCCAGCCGCCCGCACCGCCGCGGGCGGTCGGGTCCCAGACCGCCGGAGCGGTGTTCTGCTGGTCGGTCATCTGTGCCTGGCCCCCACGGTCTGCCCGGGCCTGGTCCGCCCGGGTGCTCTGCTGGTGTCGTGCGGCCGCGCCGCGATCGCGGGCGTCCGCGACCGCGCGGACACCGTAACCGTTCGCGCCCCCGCCCGGCAGTCCCGGCACGACGTTAGAGCATCCGTGATCGGCCGTGGGGCGGGTCGGCCGACTCCGGACACCCCGCGGACGTCGTCCGGGAGCGTCCGCCGGGGTGCCGGGTGGAGTGCCGGGCGGGAGCTGCGGAAACCGGTCCGACCTGCGGTTCTCAGCCGGCGGCGCGGCGCAGGACGCGCAGCGAACCGGTCACCGAGACCTCCTCGAAGCCCTCGGCCAGGGCCCGCAGGTACACGCGGTAGGGAGCCTGGCCGCCGTCGGCCGGGTCCGGGAAGACGTCGTGGACGACCAGCAGGCCCTCGGGTGCCAGGTGCGGCGCCCAGCCCTCGTAGTCGGCGGTGGCGTGCTCGTCGGTGTGGCCGCCGTCGATGAAGACCAGGGCGAGCCGGCCGCCCCACAGCGCCGCGATCCGGGGCGAGCGGCCGACCAGGGCGATCACGTGCTCCTCCAGACCGGCCGCGTGCAGCGTGCGGCGGAACCGGGGGAGGGTGTCCATCCGGCCGACCTCCGGGTCGACCAGGGTCGGGTCGTGGTACTCCCAGCCGGGCTGCTGCTCCTCGGAGCCGCGGTGGTGGTCGACGGTCAGCGCCATGGTGCCGGTCTCCCGGGCGGCGGCGGCCAGCAGGATCGCCGAGCGGCCGCAGTAGGTGCCGATCTCCAGCACGGGGAGCCCGGTCCGGCGCGCGGCGGTCACGGCGGCGGCGTACAGGGCGAGGCCCTCGTCGACGGGCATGAACCCGGTCGCGGCCTCGAACGCGGCCAGCACCTCGGGCTGGGGGCGCGCGGTCTCCAGGAGGTCGGACATGGTGCTGCTCCTCGGCGGGTGGTCCGATGGTCGGGCGGTCTTACTGGCCGTCGGACCCTACTCGACAGTTTGAGCTCGGCTCGCCTCCGCCCCCAACCCCGGTCGGACCGGTCGGACCGGGGTCGGGGGCGGGCAGGTCAGCCGGCGAGCAGGGTGCGGGCGACGCGGCTGCGGTGCGGGGCGAGCTCGGCGTCGATGGCGGCGGCCTCCTCCGGGGTGCAGCGGATCGCCGCCGGGACGGGCGGGCGCTCCGCGAGCAGCGCGATGCGCAGATGGGTCGGCGGGTGCGAGGCGTCCACGGCCTGCCCCTGCCGGCGCGAGCGGCGGAGCAGCCGCTCGCGCTCCAGCGGCGGGATCGCGGCCAGGTGCTCGCGCAGCCGCGGCCAGAGCGCGTCGGTGTCCGGCCCCGCCGGGGTGTCCCCGCGCCGTCCGGACCGGGGCCGCGACTGGATCTCGGCGCGCAGCCGCATGGTCACCGTCCCGGTCGCCGCGGCGAGCAGCCCGACGGTCAGGCCCTCGCGCGCCGCCTCGGTGGACCCGACCCGGGCGCCGAGCTCGTCGGCGTGGTACTCGGCCTGCTGGCCGGCCCGCGCCGTGAGCCGGTCGAGCACGAAGAACGCCCGGTACAGCACCCGGCTGAGCAGGTGCAGGAAGGCGTTGCCCAGGTAGTCGCCGATCAGCGACAGCAGCGCGACCACGCCGTACCCGCCCCTGGTCCGCTCGCGCGGCAGGCTGAGGTCGTACCAGTGCGCGAGCGAACGCATCGCCGAGCCGAGCCAGAGGCCGCGCCGGTAGTCGCCGTTGACCCGGTGGGCGAGCTCATGGCCGAGCAGCGCGATCCGCTGCCGCTCGTCCAGCGCCTCCCAGAGCGGCAGGCCCACCGTGAGCACGGACGTCCGGCGCAGGCCGACCACCGCCATGCTCGCGTTGAACGCCTCGTCGACCTGGATCACCCCGACCGGCGGCGCCCCGATTTCGGCGGCGATCCGGTCGGTCAGCCCGTACAGGGCGGGTGCCTCGGCTCGGTTCAGGACGCCCGTGCCGCTCGGCGCCCGGCCGAGGCGCGGGCGGAGCAGGAAGGCGACGGCGAGCAGCAGTGCGCCCAGGCAGCGCAGCGGTGTGTTGCCGGTGACGAGGAGCCAGGCGCCCGAACCCGTCACGGCGAGGGTGACGAGGTGGATCGGGACGGCCAGGGCCGAGGCGGCGAGCCAGTCCCGGCGGGTGGTGTCGGCGCGGCCGGCCACGACGTCCTCGAACAGCCGCTCGGTCCGCTCGGCCGCCGCCCGTTCCCGGGCCAGCTCCTTCGGGCTCCTGGCGGCGTCCTCGGCAGCCTCCTCGGTGGGGAGGAGGTTCCACTCGCAGGCCGGGCACCAGGCGGTGAACCGGGGGTCGGGGTCGACCGGCGCGGAGCACTCGGGGCAGTGGCGCGGGCGGCCGTCGGCGGCGGGGGAGGTGGAGGTCGCGAGCGCGGACGGTGGGGGAACGGTGGGGTTCGGCACGGCGGACGATCATGCCAGTGGTGCGGACGGCGGCGGAAGACCCGGCGGCCCCTGTTTTCGGGGGCTCGTACGCGGCGCCCGGGCGCGGGCCGGGGCAACTGGAACGCGTTCTACCTCGCGGGCATGATCGCGCACCGGGTCGCCCTGGCGGAGGTCAACGAGGCGCTCGCGCAGATGCGCGGCGGCGAGGCGCTGCGGACGGTCGTCACGCTGGGCTGAGCGGGTCGCGGCGCGGTGACCCGGTGGCCCGGACGCGGCGCGGGGCCCGCCGGGCGTTCCGGCGGGCCCAGTTACCCCGGCCGGCCGGTGCGCAGGAAGCCGGCGAGCAGTTCGTGCAGCACCGCGCCGCCCTCCTCGGCCAGCGCCTCGTGCCCGGCCCCCGCCGCCTCGACGTAGCGGAAGTCGGCCCCCTCGGAGCGTCCGATCCGCAGCAACTCGTGCCGCAGCGAACGGGACTGGCTCACTGGCACGACCTCGTCCCGGTCGCCGTGCACGACCAGCAGCGGCGCCCCGATCCGGTGCGCGAGCTGGAGCACGTCGCGCGGTCCGCGGGCGTCGGAGATCGGCTCGCCGCCGCCCAGGCGGGTGGTCAGCGCCCGGACGGCGGTGGAGGCTTCGGCCTGCAGCCGGGCGCCGGACAGGAACGGCGCGACCACCGCGCAGCGCGCCACCTGACCGGCCGGCGCGTGGACCGCCGCCAGCAGCGCGAGGAACGCGCCGTAGCTCACCCCGAACAGGGCGGGCGGCTCCAGTCCGAGCGCGGCGCGCTGGCCGGCGATGCCCTCCAGCAGGTGCAGGACGTCGTCGAGGTCGGGCCCGCCCCAGGCACCCCGGATCGCCATCGCGTGCGCCACCCCGTACCCGGTGGAACCGCGCTGGTTCGGCGCGAGCACGGCCAGGCCCTCGCCGGCCATCCGTTGCAGCGCCGGGTCGAACTCCAGCCGCCAGGCGTCCGCCGGGCCGCCGTGCAGGGCGAGTACCAGGTGGGGGCTGCTCAGCCAGGCGTCCCCGCCGTAGACCACGGCCTCCAACGGGCCTGCAGGGCCCGAGAGTTCGAGGCTCTGGGCGGGGTGCCAGCGGCCGCCGTCGCCGGGCTCGGTGGAACCGTCGAGCCGCCATCCACGCGGTGTCGTGCCGGGGCGGCTCCTGGTGCCGCCGGGCTGCCAGGGCAGGACGGTGTCCCGCCACGGCCCCGGCAGGCCGGAGCCCAGCGGCGCCAGTTGCAGGGGCAGCGGCACCGGCCCCGAGGTGGCGGCGACCGGCCCGTGCGAGAGCAGCGCGTCCACGTCCAGGGTGGCGAGCGCGGCCGGGTGGTCGGGCGCCGAGTACGGCATCCGCAGACCGTCCGCCGACCAGTGGCCGACCGCGCCGAGCCGCCCCGGCGGGACGGGCAGCGGGTCCAGCCGGCCGGTGGCGGGCCGCCAGAGGGCGAGCGAGCAGCCCGCGCCGTGGTCGATCTGGATCGCCACCCGGGGCCCGTCGGCGGCCGCCCGGAGGGCGACCGGCCGCAGGAACATGCCCGCGACGTGCAGCACCTCCGGGAAGCGCAGCGGGTCGCCGCCGCCCAGCACGCCCCAGCCGATCCGGTCGCCGCCGGGCGCGTCGCTGCGCACCATCGCGAACCGGCTGTCCGGGTCGAACAGCGCCAGCCGGTCGTTGCTGCGCTCGCCGATCTCCAGCAGCGGGGTGACGGCGCCGGTGCGCAGGTCGAGCACCACGGTGCGGACCAGGCCGTCGCGCACCCGGTCGAGCGCCAGCAGCGCGCCGGCCCGGTCCAGCCAGGCGCCGCCGCTGTGCAGGCCCGGGATCTCGGCGACCCGGTGGGGCGCGGAACCGTCGGCCCGCACCTGCCAGACGGTGGTGGCCGGTCGGGTGTCGCTGCCGACGGCCAGGGCGACCGGCGCCCGGGGCCCGGTCGGCGCGCCCTCGGGGAGCGGCAGGAGGCGGAGCCCCGGCATCCGCAGGGTGGCCAGCGGCCGTTCGGCGGTGACGGGGCGGCCGTGCTGGTCGGTGGCGGCGGAGAGCGTCACCAGGTCGTGCCGTTCGCCGTCGCTCCGGCGGACCAGCACCGAGCCGTCGGGCAGGGCGACCAGTTGCGAACGGAGGTCCTCGGAGCGGTTGCCGGGCAGCGGGAGCCCGGTCGGCCGGGCGGGGCCCTGGGCCGGGAGCTGCCAGCTCTCCGCGTACCAGCCGCCGTCGGCGGCGGAGGCGAGGCAGGCGGCGTGGCTGCCGTCGGCGGCGAAGGTGAAGCCGATCCGGCGCAGCGCCTGGGCCACGGCCCGGACGGCCACGTTCACGGCGCCACCACCCCGCCCAGGCCGGGACGGGGACCTGGCACCCTGTCCGTACCAGGGCTGGAGCGCTCCGCCGCGTCGAACGGGGTCGGGTCCACCCAGAGCCGCGGACCGCCGTGCCGCAGCCGCAGCAGGAAGGCCAGCGCACCCGCCGTCCCGGTGCCGTAGGCGGGCGCGCACCCGGTGCCGGTCTCGTCCGGCAGCACCAGCAGCCCGTCGCGCAGCGCCGAGCGGGCGGCGATCAGCAGGCCCGACTCGACGGCCGCAGCGCGGAAGCCGGGGTCGCCGGTGGCCTCGGCGAGGTCGAGCAGGAACTCCCCGTCGCCGGCCAGTCCGTGGCAGGCGCAGACGCCGCTGTGCCAGCGCCCGGCGGTCACCGCCCGCCCGGCGGCCAGCGCCAGCCGGTGCGCGTCGGCGTCGCCGGTGGCGCGCCAGAGCCGCAGCAGGAAGGTGCCGGCGCCGGAGGAGCCGTTGCACCAGTGGGCGAGGCGGACGTGCGCGGGGTCGTCGGCGCTCCGCGGCCACCAGGCGGCCGGTACGTCCTCGGCGCCGACCGGGCCTGCGGAGTTCGGTGGGTCGAGGCGGGTGGTCGGGCCTTCGGGGCCCGGCGGGTCGAGGCGGGCGGTCGCGGTGAGCGTGCGGCCGGCGGCGCGGGCGCCGTCGAGCAGCACGCCGTCCCCGGTGGCCCCGGCCGCCGCGAGCAGGAAGGCGCCGACCCCCGCGACCCCGTGCGCGAACCCGAGGTGGGTGATCCCGGCGAGCGCCGAGTCGAAGTCCTGCGGCACCGGCCACACCACGCCGTACGGCGTCTGCCGCGCGGAGGCCAGGAGACCGTGGCCGCAGCGCGACGCCCGGGCGAGGAACTCCGCCGGCCCGGCCCCGCCGCCGGACACTCCCTCGGCGGCGCAGCGGAGTTGCAGGAACCCGGCGCCGGTCGCCCCGTGGCAGACGTCCGGGTTCGGCCACTCGACGGCGATCCGTCCGGCCAGCTCGGCGGCCCGCCCGGCGAGCGCGTGGTCGCCCAGCGCGCGGGCGGCGTCCAGCAGGGCCCAGGCGGCGCCGGAGCGGCCGAAGTGCAGGCCGGGCAGGACCACCGGTTCGGCGGCGCACCGGCGTTCGATCCATCCGGCGGCGGTGCGGGCGGTGGTCCCGGCGAGGGTGCGGACGTCCTCCGGCAGTCCGGGGGTCGCCGCCGCCCGGGCGAGGAGGGCGAGCACCCCGGCCGCGCCGTGCTGCACGTTGCAGGGGTCCGACCGCTCACCGGCCGGGACCACGGGCCACAGCCGGTCCGGCCGCAGCGGCGTGGCGGTGGCGGCGATGTGCCGCAGCCCGTCGTGCAGCACCCGGTCGAGGACCGCCGTGCCGCCGTCGCCGTCGCTGTGTACGAGACCCGGACCGTCGGTGGGGCCCTGCGCCGGTCGGCGGGGCGGCGGACGGTCAGGCACCGGTCGGTCCTCCGTCGGCCGGTCCTCAGCCGGCGCGGGACCGGGGTGCCGGAACGCCCCGCCGTGGTCCGCGCTGCCGGGCCCGTCGGGCGCGAGGGCCTCCCGGACCCGGGCCGGGTGCCAGCGCCGGTGCGGCTTCTCGGCGCGCAGGCCGAGGACGGCCGGGGCGAGCCGGTGGGCGGTGGTGCCGCAGCGGGCGGCGAGGGCGAGCCAGCGGCCCAGCCGGTCGGTGACCGGGCGGGCGTGCGGGAGGTCCTCGGGCAGCAGCGGGTCGTGGCCGGTGGCGAGCAGGAAGAGCAGCCCGCCGAGCGCGTACAGGTCGGCCTCCGGTTCGGCGGTGCGGGTGCCGTCGCCGCCGCGGCCCGCCGTGAGGCGGGCGAATCCGCCGATCCGCCGTTCGGGGGCCGGGGCCCCGGCGGCCGCGACCAGGGCGAGCCGCCCCGGCCCCTGCTCGGGTGCGCGGTAACCGGGCGTGCCGCCCGCGACGGCCCGGCTGCCGGCCTCGGCGGCCGGCGCCAGGTCGACCAGCCGCAGCGAGCCGTCCGGCTGGACGAGGACATGGCCGGGGGAGAGGCCGCGCAGCACGAGCCCCTGCTCGTGTACCCGTTCGACGAGGTCGAGCAGCGCGTGGGCCATCGGCTCGGCCTCGGCCCAGTCGACGCCGGGGCTGCCGTCGCGGCGGAGCCGGGCCGCGACCCAGTCGCCGAGCGGCTGTCCGGCGATTCGTTCCTGCACCAGGAAGAGCGAGTCGTCCTGCTCGACGAGTTCGACCGGTCGCGGGGCCAGGCCCAAGCCCTCCAGCCGGGCGAGCAGGGCGGCCTCGTGCCGCAGGGTGGCGCGCGCGTCCGTGCCGTCGCGGTCCACCTCGATGTGCGCGCGGGCCTGCTTGACCACGACCTCGGCGCCGCCGTCGGTGTCACGGCCGAGGAAGACGCCGCCCTCGATGCCGTGCCGGATCGCCGCGGTGACCACGTACCGGCCGGCGAGCAGCACGCCGCCGCTGCCGCGCCGCCGGGGTGCGGGCCGGCCGATGCCGGGCCGGTACCCGGGCCAGCCCCGGACGGCCATCGGCGCGCCGCCCACCGGATCCGCTGGGGCCGGACCCGCCGGACCCGCCACCGCCTGCGGCCCGTCGAACGCCCGGGGCCCGTCGACGCCCAGCGGGTCCCGGGCCCACGGCGGGCACCGGTACGCCTCCCCGCGCACGTCCTCGACCCGCTCGCCGTCCGGCCCGCGCAGCATCGACCGGTACCCGCCGTCGTTGCCCAGCTCGGCGCGCGCCGCGATGGCGCCGTAGCGGTAGTGGACGAGGCTGCCCGGCCGGTACGGGCGGTCGGAGAGCACCACGGGCCCGGGCAGGCCGTCGGTGGCGCGGTGCAGCGCGGCGGCCAGCCGCCGGAACTGCGGTTCGCCGGCCGGGTAGACGGTGATGAACTTGCCGGCCGAACCCCGGTCGCCGTGGCAGGAGTTGAGCTCGTGCAGCTGGGCCGGGCCGGCCGCGAAACGGAACGCGCACGGATCCTCGGCGAGGACTTCGGTGACGGCCGCGAGCACCGCGCCGCCGACCGCCGAGGCGGCGCTGACGTGGAGTTTCCAGCCCTCGTCGGGGAGTTCGCCCGCGGCCGGCCCGGCCGTGCACCAGAAGCCCTCGACGGTGACCCGCCAGTCGGTGACCCGCCCGTCGGCCCGCCCGTCGGCGGCGGCCAGCGCCGCCCGCGTCATCTCCGGCCACCGGCCGGCCGGGTCCGGCCCGTGGTCCGCCCAGCCCGTTCCACCGCCCGTTCCGCCGGCCGTACGCAGCGATGTGTCCGCCTCCATCCGCCACCACATCCCTTCGTCCGGCGCCGACGCGCCCTCTGCGGTGCCCACTGCTCCGGCACCGGGCGCGCGGCCACGGCCTGAATCGGTTCCTCGGAACTGCCCGGGTGCGTCGCCCCGGCGGTCGCCGGCGCCGTCCCGGCCGCGTCCGCCGCGGGGCCCGGTCCGGTCCGGTTCGGTCCACCCGTCCGGGCCCGGAGCTCCGGCGGGGGGCCTGCCCGACCCGCCGGGTCGGGGCAACTCCCGGTCGCGGAAGTGAAGTTACTTTCGGTAGCGAGGGGTGCTCAATCCGAAGCCGGTCACTTCACTCATAAGGGTGATCGGGGTGCCGGTTCGCCTGCGTGCGAGGGGTCCCGTGTGCGCGGCGCGCAGCCCTTCGTCCGGCGTGAACCGCGCTCGCGCGCCGGTCGAACGGGCGCCATCGCCCGCCCGCGCACACCTCCGTCGCGGGTTGACGCGCATCCGTGCGCCCCCGCCCAGCCCCCCCGCCCAGCCCCTCGCCCGGCCCCGGCCGCGCCCCCCGCCCGGCCGGGCGGACCGCCTCCCCCCGCGCGCACGGTAGTCTCGACAGGTGCCGAAACTGTCCGACGTCATCACCGCCCTCGAAGAGCTGTACCCGCCGCAGTGGGCGGAGTCCTGGGACGCCGTCGGCCTGGTCTGCGGAGACCCTCAGGCCGAGGTCCGCCGCGTGCTGTTCGCCGTCGACCCCGTCCAGGCCGTCGTCGACGAGGCCGTCGAGTGGGGAGCGGACCTGGTGGTCACCCACCACCCGCTGTACCTGCGCGGCACCACCACCGTCGCCGCCACCACCTTCAAGGGCCGCGTCGTGCACACCCTGATCCGCCACGGGATCGCCCTGCACGTGGCCCACACCAACGCCGACCACGCCGACCCGGGCGTCTCGGACGCGCTCGCCGAGGCGGTCGGCGTGACCGTGACCGGCCCGCTGGTCCCGGACCCGACCGACCCGCTGGGCCGGCGCGGCACCGGGCGGGTCGGCCTGCTGGAGCCCCCGCTGACCCTGGCCGCGTTCGCCGCGCAGGTCGCCGCGAGCCTGCCGGCCACCGCCACCGGCGTACGGGTCTCCGGTGACCCGAACCGCCTGATCAGCCGGGTCGCGGTGTGCGGCGGCTCCGGCGACAGCCTGTTCGCCGAGGTGCGCGCGGCGGGCGTCGACGCCTACCTGACCGCCGACCTGCGCCACCACCCGGCCTCCGAGGCCACCGAGGCGGCGCCGGTCGCCCTGGTCGACGCCGCGCACTGGGCCACCGAGTGGCCCTGGCTGCCCCTGGCCGAGCGGGCGCTGCACGCCGCCGCCGAGAAGCGCGGGTGGACCGTGGAGACCAGGGTCTCCGGCACGGTCACCGACCCGTGGACCGCGCACGCCCCCATGTCCTTCCCCGCCTGACCCGATTCACAGGAGCTCTCCGCTTGAACGCCGCGCCCGCCGACCAGATCCGCCTGCTCGACCTCCAGGCCATCGACTCCAAGCTCGACCAGCTGGCCCACCGGCGGCGCAGCCTGCCGGAGCACGCCGAGATCGACAAGGTCAACGCCGACCACACCGCGCTGAAGGACCTGGTGGTCGCCGCCCAGGCCCAGCACGGCGACACCACCCGTGAGCTGACCAAGGCCGAGCAGGACGTGGAGCAGGTCCGCGCCCGGTCCGCCCGCAACCAGCAGCGCCTGGACTCCGGCGCGATCACCTCGCCGAAGGACCTGGAGAACCTCCAGCACGAGATCGGCTCGCTGGCCAAGCGCCAGGGCGACCTGGAGGACGTCGTGCTGGAGGTCATGGAGCGGCTGGAGTCCGCCCAGACCCGGGTCACCGAGCTGACCGCGCGCCTGGAGCACTCCACCGTCGTGCTGACCGAGGCCGAGGGCCGCCGGGACGCCGCGTTCGCCGAGATCGACGGCGAGGCGGAGAAGGTCAGGCGCGACCGCGAGGCCGTCGCCGCCGTCATCCCGGCCGACCTCATGAAGCTCTACGCCAAGCTGCGCGAGACGCAGGGCGGCGTCGGCGCGGCCCGCCTGTACCAGCGCCGCTGCGAGGGCTGCCGCACCGAGTTCTCGATCACCGAGCTGAACTCCATCAAGGCCGAGCCGGCCGACAAGGTGGTCCGCTGCGAGAACTGCGGGCGGATCCTGATCCGCACCGCCGATTCGGGCGTCTGACCCGGTGGCCGCGCGCAGGTTCGTCGTCGAGGCGGACGGCGGCTCCCGGGGCAACCCGGGGCCGGCCGGCTACGGCGCGGTGGTCCGGGACGGCGACACCGGGCAGATCGTCGCCGAGGCCGCGGAGTTCATCGGCCACGCCACCAACAACGTCGCCGAGTACCGGGGCCTGATCGCCGGTCTGCGGGCGGCCCGGGCGCTCGATCCGGACGCCGCGGTGGACGTCCGGATGGACTCCAAGCTGGTCGTCGAGCAGATGTCCGGCCGGTGGAAGATCAAGCACCCCGACATGCAGCCGCTCGCGGCCGAGGCGCGCGAGGTCTTCCCGCCCGGGCAGGTGAAGTACACCTGGATCCCGCGCGAGCGGAACAAGGAGGCCGACCGGCTCGCCAACGAGGCGATGGACGCCGGCAAGGCCGGCCGGCAGTGGGAGCCGAGGGCGGCGGCCGCCCCGGCGGCGGCCGTCGTCGAGGAGCCGCTGGAGACGGCCGCGCCCAAGGCCGGCTGGGCGGCGCCCGCGGACCTCGGCACCCCGACCACCTTCGTCCTGCTGCGGCACGGCGAGACCCACCTCACCCCGGAGAAGCGGTTCTCCGGCAGCGGCGGCACCGACCCGGAGCTCTCCGAGAAGGGCCGCTGGCAGGCCGAACGGGCGGCCGAGGCGCTGGCCGCGCGCGGCTCGATCCAGGCCGTGGTGGCCTCGCCGATGCTCCGCACCCGGCAGACCGCCGAGACCGTCGCCGCCCGGCTGGGCCTCGACGTCCGGTACGAGGAGGGGCTGCGCGAGGTCGACTTCGGCGCCTGGGAGGGGCTGACCTTCGCGGAGGTGCAGGAGCGCCACCCGGAGGACCTCACCGCGTGGCTCGGCTCCGCGAAGGCCCGGCCGAGCGGCGGCGGCGAGAGCTTCGCCACCCTCACCCACCGGGTCGGGGTGGCCCGGGACAAGATCCTGGCCCGCCACCCGGGGAAGACGGTGCTGGTGGTCTCGCACGTCAGCCCGATCAAGACGCTGGTCCGGCTGGCGCTGGGCGCCCCGCCGGACGCGCTGTACCGGATGGAGCTGTCGGCCGCCTCGCTGTGCGCCGTCCAGTACTACGCGGACGGCAACGCATCGCTGCGGCTGCTGAACGACACGGGGCACCTGCGCTGACGAACGCCGGGGGCCGGAACGCCGGGGGCCGGTCGGATCCCGCCGACCGGCCCCCGTTCCGTCGCGCTCAGTGCCCGTCGAACTCAGTGCCCGTCGAACTCAGTGCACCTCGGTGACCACCACGTCCAGCTGCCACGGCTTGCGCGCGGTGCCCTCGGCGGCGACCTCCACCCGGTGGCCGAGAGCGAGCAGCGCGTCCAGCAGCTCGCCGGGCGTCTTCGGTTCGGCGCCCGCCACCAGCAGGTCGCGGACCAGTCGGCCCTTGGTGGCCTTGTTGAAGTGGCTGACGACGGTGCGCTTGCCGTTCCGCTCCTGGAGCACCCGGACGGTCGCCGTCCGGGACACCAGCTCACCGGCCGGCTTCCAGGCCGCCGCGTAGGCGGTGGACCGCAGGTCCAGCACCAGGCCGTCGGCCACCTCCGGCAGTACGTCCGCCATCGCGCGCCGCCAGTACGCGCCGAGCGCCCCCGGTCCGGGGAGTTTCACCCCCATCGAGCAGCGGTAGGGCGGGATCCGGTCGCCGATCCGCACCGCGCCCCAGAGGCCGGAGAAGACCAGCAGCGTCCGCGCGGCCCGGTCGTACGCGGCCTCGTCGAGCGTGGCCAGCCCGAGGTTGTCGAACAGCACCCCGGTGTACACCTGCCCGGCCGGCAGCACGCCCGCCGTCGGCAGGCCCGCGTTGCGCGCCACCTCGCCGCGCAGGCCCGGGCTCAGCCCGAGCACCTCGGCGGCGGCGTCCTCGTCACCCCGGCACAGGGCGACCAGCGCCTCCAGCACCTCGCCCCGGGCCGAGGTCAGCCCCGGCAGCGACAACCCGTCGAGCGCCACCGGCACCCCGTCCGCGGAAGCGGCCTTCCCCTCCGAGGGCGGCAACAGCACCAGCACGACGGACTCCTCCACACTCCACGGGCCACGGACCCCGCCACCCTACGCAACCCGCCCCCACCCGGAGAAACGGCCGGTCACCGCCGGGCCGGGCCGCCGTCCCGCTCGGCTGACCGCCGCCGACCCCGCCACCCGGACGGTCCGCTCCGCCGCCCTCCGAGCGCCGCACGGGTGGGAGGATCGACCCGTGCCCGAAGCGACCCCCATGAGTCCGCCGTCCGCCGCCGACCTCGGACGGCGCCGCCGGCTGCTGGTCCTGGCGATCTGCTGTCTGAGCCTGTTCATCGTCGGGCTCGACAACACCGTGGTGAACATCGCCCTCCCGGAGATCCAGAAGGACCTCGACGCCCCCGCCTCGGGCCTGCAGTGGATCATCGACGCCTACACCCTGGTGCTGGCCTCGCTGCTGATGCTGTTCGGCTCGCTGGCCGACCGCTTCGGCCGCCGTCGGGTGTTCCGGACCGGCCTGCTGGTCTTCGTGCTCGGTTCGCTGCTCTGCAGCCTGGCGCCGAGCCTGGAGTGGCTGGTGGTGTTCCGGGCGGTGCAGGCGGTCGGCGGTTCGATGCTCAACCCGGTGGCGATGTCGATCATCACCAACACCTTCACCGAGCCGCGCGAACGGGCCCGGGCGATCGGCATCTGGGGCGGCGTGGTCGGCATCTCGATGGCGCTCGGTCCGCTGCTCGGCGGCTTCCTGGTGCACGCCGCCGGCTGGCCGGCGATCTTCCTGATCAACGTCCCGGTCGGTCTGCTGGCCTGCCTGCTGACGATCCGCTACGTCCCCGAGTCGCGCGCGCCGAAGGCCCGCCGCCCGGACCCGGTGGGGCAACTGCTGATGGTGGTGCTGCTCGGCTGCGGCACCGCCGCGATCATCGAGGGCCCCGAGCACGGCTGGACGTCCCCGCTGATCCTGGGCCTGGCCGTGGCGGCGCTCGCCGCGCTGGTGGCCTTCCCGCTCTGGGAGCGGCGGGTCGCCGAACCGCTGGTCGACCCGCGGTTCTTCCGCAGCGCGCCGTTCACCGGCGCCACCCTGACCGCCGTCTGCGCCTTCGCCTCGCTCGGCGGCTTCCTCTTCCTCAACACCCTCTACCTCCAGGACGTCCGCCACTACAGCCCGGTCGAGGCCGGCCTGTGGACGCTGCCGATGGCCGGGATGATGCTGGTCTGCGCGCCGGTCTCGGGCCGGATCGTCGGCGCCCGTGGCCCGCGGGTGCCGCTGGTGCTGGCCGGTCTCGGCCTGGCCGGCAGCGGTCTGCTGCTCACCCGGCTGGCCGCGGACTCCCCGCCGGCGCTGCTGCTGGCCGCGTACGGGCTGTTCGGCTTCGGCTTCGGCTTCGTGAACGCGCCGATCACCAACGCCGCGGTGTCCGGCATGCCGCGCGCCCAGGCCGGGGTGGCGGCGGCCGTCGCCTCGACCAGCCGGCAGGTCGGCCAGTCGCTCGGCGTCGCGGTGATCGGCACCGTGGTCGCCACGGCGGTGGTCGGCCCGGTGCTCACCGGCTTCGCCCCGGCGAGCCACGCCGGCTGGTGGATCATCGCGGGCCTCGGCGCCGTGATCCTGCTGCTCGGCCTGGTCACCACCTCGGCCTGGGGCACCGCCACCGCCACCCGGGTCGCCGCCCGCCTCGGCGGCGATCCGCCGATGACCCGCCCCGGAGTACGGGAGGCTCCGCCCGAGCGGCTACCATGACCTCTACGGCGGAAGAGCCGGCCGGGCGGCCGCGACGGGTCCCAGGACCCGCCGAGGAACGTCCGGGCTCCACAGAGCAGGGTGGTGGGTAACGCCCACCCGGGGTGACCCGCGGGACAGTGCCACAGAAAACAGACCGCCCGCCGCTTCGGCGACGGGTAAGGGTGAAACGGTGGTGTAAGAGACCACCAGCGACCGGGGTGACTCGGCCGGCTCGGTAAACCCCACCTGGAGCAAGGTCAAGATCGGTGCCTCACGGCGCCGTGCGCGGATGCCCGAGGGCTGCTCGCCCGAGTCCGCGGGTGGACCGCACGAGGCTGTCGGCAACGGCAGCCCTAGATGGATGGCCGCCTCCCCGGCCCGCGCAAGCGGCCCGGGAGACAGAACCCGGCGTACAGGCCGACTCTTCCGTCGCCTAGCTTGAGTGAGGCCCCCTGATCTGCAAAACAGCAGATCAGGGGGCCTTCCTCTTTGATCCACCCTGGGGTGTCAATCCAGGGTGGTTCTGTCCGTTCGGGGCCGTTTCTCGGCGCTCTGTGGCGATGCTGTGGCGGCGCCGTCGGCTGATCACCGCTCCTCAGGCCCCTTGAAGACGGCCACGGGCTGCCTCGATCTCGTTTCGGGCGGCAGTACCGAACACGGCTTGGTCTCGCAGAGCGGCGAACACGCGGACGAAGTACGAGGTGTTCTCGGGTCTGGACGTCTGGAATGCCCCCGACCAGAACTCTTGCTTGAGCAAGCTCTCATCGAACAGGTAGAAGCCCTCGCCGGGGTAGAGCGACCGTGGTCGGCCTTGCGGGATGATCCCGATGGACACGTACGGCAGCCTGGACACCTCCAGGAGGTGGTCAAGTTGCCCGTTCATCACCTGGGCACCGCCCGTGTTGTTAGTTAGCGCTGAGGCTTCCAGGAGGAACGAGAAGATCGGTGCCCCGGTGCCGAGGAACCGTTTCCGGACCATGCGGTTCTGTGCTGCTTTCTCAACGTCGTCCAAGGGCAGGCCGTGCAGCTCGGCATGGATGGTGAACTGCGCCTTGGCGTACTCGACCGTTTGTAGGAAACCGGGGACGAACAGCGACTCGTACACGCGGACCAGCTTGGTCTTCGCGTACAAGTCCATGGCTTGGAACTGGAGACGCTTCATCCCCGGTCGGTGCCACCGCTTGTAGTCGGTCCACATCTGCTCGATCTCACGACTCATCGCGATGAGTTCGGGAGTCTGCCCCTCGACGGCACACGCCGTTGCCCATTTTCGGATGTCTTCCTCGGTCGGGCTCTGCGTCCCGTGCTCGATCTTCGACACCTTGGTCTTGTGCCAGCCACACCGCTGCGCGAGTTCGACACCCGAAAGGTGGGCATCCCGACGGAGTTCCTTGAGCTGAATCCCGAAGGCGCGCTTTGCGGACTCGGATGGTTCCTGGTCAGACATGTCGTTACGGCTTGTACTCACCATTGGGGACGCCGAGCGACCATGCCTGCTCGAACGCCTCGTTGCAGAACCGGATCACGTCCGGATCGGTTGAGAGCTGGATGTCGGTCTGTTGGTTGTCTCCCCCGATGAGGTTGAAAACCACCAGATCCTCCCGGATCAGGCAGTCGTTCCCCGGCAAGGGCAGCGCCGACACGAGACGGCGGGGAAGCCACCGAAGACGTTCCGTGGGGTCGGCCAGCTCGACCGCCATCCGCTGGTAGCCCGAGAGGGGTTCGGAGACGACCCGCACACGCCGGTAAGGGAAGCCGGCGGCGGCCTTCCCGGTCAGGAACGCACGATGCCCACGCATCGTCTCCTCGACCGTCTCACGGTCGCCTGAGCTCCATGCCTCGAACAACGGGCGGTCCACCTCATAGAAGTCCCGTAGCTCAAGCTTCCGGACCTCTTGGGCGGGCTCACCGAACAGCAGGTCAATTCGGCGTGCCGCCGAGATCAATTCCATAACGCTCCCTGACGTACTTCCGCACGAACACATCCATGGTCCGCCCGGACATCTCCCCGAACGTCTCGTCGTCGGCGAGGGTGACGAGCTGATCCCGAACCTTCGGCCCGCGCTTCTTGAGCTGCACGATCCATGAGTCACGGTCAGTCTCATAGAACGTCTCGCACTCGACGCCGCCCTGAGAGTTGGGGTCCGTGCAAAAGAACGTAGCGGTCAAGTCGTCGCCGTCGCTGCTGTGTTGCCGCATATTGCTCCCCCCGTGATCCGGCCGCATGGCACCCTCATTCCGCCGGACGACGCCCCGGGGGGATTCTTTGATGACCGCGATGCGGGCCTCTGGCGTGATGGCCGTCCGTGTACGCGGTCTCTGTGGGCCTGGCGCGTTTCGGCGTCCGCCGTGGCCGTGGTCCTGGCCCTTTGGGTTGGCTGGCCCATCGGCCGCCCGTGGGGGGAGGAATGGCAGTGTCTTCGTATCGGGCACCGGGTCACCCGGTAACGGCATCGGTACTTCTGACCGATTCTGCAAGCCGCGTGCTGATCGTTCATCCGGCACACCGAACCGCGGAGCGGCATCTGCCCGGCGGGATCGTCGAGGACGGGGAGTCCCCTGTCGATGCCGCCCGCCGAGAGGTCCGCGAGGAGCTGGGATTGATCGTCGACCTCCGGCATGGCGATCTGTTCGCCGTGGAATGGGTCCAGGCCCGCCGGCCTGGCCGCCGCTCCCGCTTCGCATTCGTCTTCGCCGGTCCCGTCCTGGCCGCCACTGACACGGCCCGGATCTCGTTGCAGCGTACGGAACTCGACGCCTGGCGTTGGGCAACCCGCGAGGAGGTGAAGACCCTGCTCCACCCGGCGGTCGCCGCACGGATCGTGGCGCCGCTTCAACTGCCCGGAACCGTGACCTACCTTGAGACAAGAGGACCGGAGTCATGAGTGACTTTCCCGAGCGTGAGATGCGTATCGGCACCCGCAGTTCACCGATGGCGCTCGCCCAGACCGACCAGGTTGCGACGCTGCTGAGGAAGTACGAGCCTGACCTGAGGGTCACCGTCGTGCCGGTGACCACCGAAGCCGATCTCTGGCAGGGTGACCTTGCCAAGTTGGGCGGCAAGGGCCTGTTCACCAAGCAGATCGACCAGATGTTGCAGCGCGGCGATGTGGACATGGCCGTGCACTGCGTCAAGGACGTGCCCGGAGACGTCCCCCTGCCGGATGGTCTGATCTTCGCGGCCTACCTGCCCCGAGACGACGTCCATGATGTGCTGCTGTTCCCCGAGGGGGACTCTCGGCAGACCCTTGACGACCTTCCACCCGGCGCGTCGGTGGCCACGTCTGCGGTCCGCCGGAAGGCTCAGATCCTGCGCGTGCGACCTGACTTGAACGTCATCCGCATCCGGGGACTGGTCGGCACCCGCGTGGACAAGCTCGACCGCAAGAAGCCCATGGACGCGAAGCTTGACGCAATGATCCTCGCGGCCTCGGGACTCGAACGCCTCGGCCTTTCGGACCGTGCCCGGCAACGGTTTGGGGTTCAGGAATTGCTCCCTGCCGTTGGGGCGGGCGTGCTCGGTCTGCAGTGCCGCCGGGATGATCACCCGGTGGCGGCTCTGTTGGAGCGTCTGAACGACGAGAAGACCATGCGAGAGGTCACGGCTGAGCGCGTGATGCTGCACGGCCTACGTGGACACTGCAACAGCCCGATTGCCGGGTACTGCACCACCGACCCGGACGGCCAACTGTCTCTGCGCGGGATGGTGTTCTCCCGCGACGGCTCGAAGTTCGTGCATGCCCAGTACTGGGGCGAGAGCCTGAACGATCCGGCCGTTCTCGGCAGTCGGGTCTGTGCCGAGCTGCTGCGTCAGGGTGCCCGCGACATCATTGAGGGCATCCCTCACTGACACCGCCCGAGCAGATGAAAGAACCGCCCCGGCCGAGAAGGCCGGGGCGGTTTGCTTTGCTTCGAGCGTTCAGAGGAGTGCGATGGGCACCTACCACCACCAGGTGTAAGGGGCGGAGGCCCGGGACCGGAAGGCCCTCGAAGCGGTCTTCTTCACGGAGACCAAGGAGGTTGTGATCCCGGATGTCGTGGAGGGGGACGACGAAGGGGCGGCGTGATGCGTGGTGGCCGGCCGAAGTGTGGCGATCGTGTGGCGATCTGGTCTGGCCCCGTTTCACGGCATCGCCGCAGGTCACAGCCGCTATGGCGACAGAACCCGGCGTACAGGCCGACTCTTCCGTCGCCGACCTGAACGAGGCCCGCCGACCTGCGCAGCAGCAGGTCGGCGGGCCTTCGTCGTCCCGGTGCGCGGGCTCGGGACCGGCTCGGGATCAGCCCGGGTGGGTGCCGACGGCGTCGCGGATCTGGTCGCCGAGGCCGCCGTTGACGCGGGCGCAGTTGGCGCAGCAGAAGAACATGCCGGCGACTTCGACGCCGTGGCCGACGATCCGGACGTTGCAGTGCTCGCAGCGCGGCGCGAGCTTCTCCATCGCGCACTCGAAGCTGTCGAAGGTGTAGACGTCGCCGGTGACGGTCTTGATCTCGAAGGCGAGCCAGTAGTCGTTGCCGCAGGTGACGCAGGTGGCCATGGCGGCGCACTTCCTTCCGGACGGGAGGGGAGAGGGCCGGGCGGCTGCCCGGCCCTCTCAGTGTCGGAGCCGCTCCGGAGGGCGGCCACCCGGCGGAGCCGACCCGGTCAGGCGGGCCGGGCGGAGAGCTCCTCCAGGGCGCCGACGGCGCCCTGGCCGCCGCTCGGGCGGCGGTGTCGGGAGGTGTATCGGAAGGCGTTGACGGTCGACAGTCACCGATATATCGTTGAGTTATCGGGACAGTAACTCGACTGTCGCGAACGATTGTCTGACGATCGTTGACGGGGTCGCCTTCGAGTGGCCCGAAACGGGAGGTGGGTGCCATGCGCCCAGGACGATTTCGTGGAGAAGGCGGTCCCGGCGGTTGCCGGCCGGGGCCGGAGTTCGCCGGGATGCCCGGTGAGTCGAGCGAGGGCCGTAGGGCGTTCGGCCCGTTCGGGCCGCCGTTCGGCGGCGGTGGGCCGGGGGGACGCCCGGGGCCGCCGTGGGCCCGGGGCGGGTTCGGCGGGCCGCCGCCGTGGGTTCGCGGCCGGCGTGGCGGGCGGGCCCGGCGCGGGGATGTGCGCGCCTCGCTGCTGGCGCTGCTCAAGGAGCGGCCGATGCACGGCTACGAGATGATCGCCGAGATCGCCGAGCGGTCCGGCGGGGCCTGGCGGCCCAGCCCCGGCTCGGTCTACCCCACTCTCCAGTTGCTGGAGGAGGAGGGCCTGGTCACGGCGGAGGAGATCGGCGGCAAGCGGCTGGTCTCGCTCACCGAGGCGGGCCGGACCGAGGCCGAGGCCGGGCCGGACGAGCCGTGGGCGGAGGCCGGTCAGGAGATCGACTGGGCCGCGGTCCGGGAGGTCGGCCAGGCGCTCGGCGCGGTGGAGCACGCCGTCCGCCAGGTGATGGCGACGGGGACGGAGGCGCAGCGGGCCAAGGGCCTTGAGGTGCTCAACGAGGCCCGTAAGAAGCTGTACCTGATTCTGGCCGAGGATGCCTGACCGGTACCGGTGAGGGCGGTGCGGCTGCTCAGGGGCGGACGGCGAACAGGGCCGCGCACGCGAGCAGCAGCACCGTCCAGCCGAACCAGAGCCAGCCGTTGGAGCCGAGCACCGCGCTGTAGAGGCTGACCACCACGAGCAGGCCGGCCGTGACGCCGGCCATCTGCCGGTTGTGGTGCGCCACCGCGGTGGCGCGGCTTCTCGGCTGCCGTTCGGATCTCGCCATCGGCGTCCTCCCGCAGGGGGAGGCGGCCGTCACCCGGAAGCGCGGGCGGTGGCCGCCTCGTCGTACTCGTAGCGCCAGTACCAGCGGGTGCCCCGCTGCTGCTTGGCCCGGACGTACACCAGTGTGCGCGCCGGGGTGTCCCCGTGCGAGGGGACCGGCACGGTGTACTTCTTGGGCACCCCGTACATCGGGCCCAGCGGGATGGGGAGGATCCGGCCGTCCAGGGGGCCGCCGACGAATTCGGTGTCCGCGCTCTTCACCCCCCCAGGGTCTCACCCCGGCCCGGGTGCGCGGCCGGCCGCCCGGCGGGGTCGGCGGTGGCCCGCGCGGAGGCGGTGTGGCGGCAGGGTGCCGGGAGTGTGACCGGAGAGGCACCGCCCCCGGTCATCCGAAGGGCCCGCGCACCCTTATCCTTCCTGTTACGCCCTCGGGGTCCACCCGGGTCAGCGGGCCCGTACGGGCCGGGCGAGGCGCGACTCACCGTGCCCGCCGGGCCGCCGAGCCGCAGCCGTCGTGCCGCCGTGACTCCGTACCGTGACCCCGGGCGTCGGCCGTCCGGCAACCCCGGCTCCGGCTGTCGGGGCGCGGGACCGCAGGGCCGAGCACCACCCGGGGAAGCAGCGGGGGGCGCCGTGCGTTGCGTCGGAGTGGTACGTCGAACGCTGTGTCACACCAGGCACGGCAATGCGCGGAAGGGGCCCGATGGAATCCGGCGGCAGGTGGACGGCCTGGTGGCAGAAGCGTGACCGTGAGCGGGCCCGGTCGGCGGCGCCCGACACCCCCGCCGCCAGACTGGACCAGCTGCTCGGCGCGGTCCGCGCGGGTTTCCCGCTCGCGCCCGCGGCCCATCCGGCCGGGTACCGCTGTTCCTGCGACCGGGTGGCCTGTCCGGCCCCGGCCCAGCACCCGGTCTCCTTCGCCTGGCAGACTCAGGCGACCACCGACCCCGAGCAGCTCGCCCGTTGGCTCTCCCGCGATCCGCTGGCCAACTTCGTCACGGCCACCGGCCGCGCCCACGACGTGCTGGACGTGCCGGCCGAGGCCGGGCGGCTGGCCCTGGAGCGGCTGACCGCTCTCGGCGTCGAGGGCCCGGTGGCGGCGGTCGGCGAGGACCGCTACCTCTTCTTCACCGCCACCCGGGGCACCCCGGTGGACGAGGACGAGTGGTGGCCGAGCGCCCTGGACTCCACGCCGGACACCATGTCCGAGCACCCCGGCCTGCGTTGGCACTGCCGCGGCTCGTACACCCTGCTGCCGCCGGCCGCGCTGCCGGACGGCTCCGAGGTGCGGTGGCTGCGCGGGCCCGAGCAGCCGCTGCCGGACCCGCTGCGCGTCCTGGACGTGCTGACCGACGCCTGCACCGAGGTGGGCGCGGTGGCCGAGGAGCAGTGGCTGATCGGCTGACCGGCCGGCTGGTCGGTCAGCTCATCAGCCGACCGGCCGCTAACCGACGGGGGCCCTACGGCAGGGTGAGGACCTCCGCGCCGTCCGCCGTGACCACCAGGGTGTGCTCGAACTGGGCGGTGCGCTTGCGGTCCTTGGTGACGACCGTCCAGCCGTCCGGCCAGATCTCGTAGTCGTAGGTGCCCAGGGTCAGCATCGGCTCGATGGTGAACGTCATGCCCGGCTTGATGACCTCGGTGGCCCGCTCGCTGTCGTAGTGCGGGACGATCAGGCCGGAGTGGAACGACGTGTTGATGCCGTGTCCGGTGAAGTCGCGCACCACGCCGTAGTCGAAGCGCTTGGCGTAGGACTCGATGACCCGTCCGATGACGTTGATCCGGCGGCCCGGCTTGACCGCCTTGATCGCCCGGTCGAGCGACTCCCTGGTCCGCTCGACCAGCAGCCGGGAATCCTCGTCCACGTCGCCGCACAGGTAGGTGGCGTTGAGGTCGCCGTGCACGCCGTGGATGTACGCGGTGGCGTCGATGTTGACGATGTCACCGTCCTGGAGGACGGTCGAGTCGGGGATGCCGTGGCAGATGACCTCGTTGATCGAGGTGCAGACCGACTTGGGGAAGCCCCGGTAGCCGAGGTCGGACGGGTAGGCGCCGTGGTCGCACATGTACTCGTGCGCGACCGCGTCCAGGGCGTCCGTGGTGACGCCGGGAGCGATCAGCTCCGCCGCCGCGGCCATCGCCCGGGCGGCGATCCCGCCGGCGATCCGCATCTTCTCGATCGTCTCGGCGGTCTGCACCTCGGGCCCGGTGTACGGGGTCGGCGCGGGCTTCCCGACGTACTCGGGACGCGCGATGTGCGCCGGGACCTTGCGGGTGGGGGACTGGATGCCGGGTACGAGTGCCATGGCGGCGAGTCTAGTTGGCAGCACCTGGGCGTCGGGTGTGCGGTGGGCGCCCGGGCGGGGAATGATCAGGACGACGCGACGCCGCACGGGGGACGCGACCGCCGACACGGAGGTGACCACCATGGCCCTGGGATTCCGCCGCAACAAGCCGACCGGCCGGCCCGGCGAGTGGTTCTACTGCATCAAGCACGGCAAGGTCGAGGAGGGGCCGGAGTGCCCGGCCAAGGACCGGCTCGGCCCGTACTCCACCCAGCGGGAGGCGGCGCACGCGCTGGAGACCGCCGAGCGGCGCAACCAGGAGTGGAAGGACGACTCGCGGTGGAACGACCGCCCGGCGGGCAGCGCGGGGGAATAGCGGGCGTCGGGGAGTAGCCGGGGGGGCTCAGCCCGTGCTGGCGCCCGCCCCCTCGGCCTCCGCCGTCCGCTCCGCGGCCTCCCGTTCCGCCGCCGCGTGCTCGTGCTCCGCGCGGACGGCGGCCGCGTGCGGGTCGGTGCGGTCGTCGTAGGAGAGCAGCCGGGGCAGCGCGGTGGCCAGCGCGAGCACGCCCACCACGCAGGCCACGCCGCCGACCCACACCGAGGCCCGGACGCCGACCAGCCCGGCCATGCCGCCGGCCCGGACCTGGCCGAGCTGGGGCCCGACCGAGTAGCTGAGCAGTTCGACGCCGGCCATCCGGCCGCGCACCGCGTCCGGGATCGACTGGTTCCACAGGGTGGAGCGGGCGATCCCGCTGACCTGGTCGGCGCCGCCGGCCAGCGCCAGGCAGAGCAGCACCACCCAGACCGAGGCGGACAGGCCCGCCAGCGCGATCGCCACGCCCCAGCCGAGCGCGGCGACCAGCAGCAGTCGGCCGTGCCGGTGGATCCGGGACGTCCAGCCGCTGGTCATCGAGACCAGCAGGGCGCCGACCGCCGAGGCGGCGTACATCGGCCCGAGCGCCCAGTCGGCGTCCAGCTCGGCGGCCAGGAACGGGAAGATCGCCACCGGGAAGGCGAACAGCATCGCGCACAGGTCGATCGCGTAGGTGCCGAGCAGGTCCTTGCGGCTCCACGCGTAGCGGACGCCGGTGAGCACCGCCCGCACCGAGGGCTTCTCGGCGCCGGTGGGCGGCGGTACCGCCCGGATCCGGGTGAGCAGCAGCACCGAGGCGGCGAAGGTGACCACGTCCAGCGCGTACGCGGTCTGCACCCCGGCGAAGGTCACCACGACGCCGGCCAGGGTCGGGCCGGCCACCGAACCGACGTTCCGGTAGAGCGAGTTGAGGGCGAAGGCGGCGGTCAGCTGCTCGTGCGGGACGATCCGCGGGGTGAGCGCGTCCAGCGCCGGGCGCTGCAGGCCGTCGGCTGCGGCGACCAGGGCGGCCACCAGGTAGACCGGCCACAGGACGGGCGTCGGCAGCAGCGCGTTGACCAGCAGCAGGACGCTGAGCAGGCCGAGTCCGGCCTCGGCGAACAGCACCAGGCGGCGGCGGTCCAGGGCGTCGGCGAGGGCGCCGCCCCAGAGCCCGAAGACGATCAGCGGGACGAGCTCGAAGGCGCCGATCAGACCGACCGCGAAGGCGGAGTCGGTCAGCTCCTTGATCTGCAGCGGGACGGCGACGTAGGTGAGGAAGCTGCCGAAGCTGGTGACGCAGCCGGAGAGCCAGAGCAGGCGGAAGTCCCGGGAGGAGCGCCAGGGCGTGAGATCGGGAGCCACCGAGCGCAGCAGGGACTTCGCCCGGCCGCTCGGGGGTTGGTCGGGTTCGTTCACGAGCGACCATCCTGCGCGGGCGTTCGTCCCGGCCGCAACGGAATTTCCGCCGGCACCCGCGCCCGGCAGCTCAGCCCGGTGCCTCAGCCCGGCAGCGCCGCCCGCGCGCTCACCAGCGGCTGATCGCCGGCCCCGCGGTGAGCCTGCCGGCCAGCTCCGCCAGCCGCCCCAGCGTCGAGCGCCGCGCGGGCGGCTCGCCGGCGGCGGCGCTGACCAGGTGCTGGGCCAGGTCGAAGGGCTCGTCCTCGGCCGTGCCGACGGCGAGCCGCCGGTGCGCCAGCCCGGCGAGATCGGCGAGATCGGCGAGTTCGCCCGGCGCGTCGGGCGTCGCGCCGTCCAGCGCCAGGACGGTCGCCCCGTGCCGGCGGGCGTCGTGCACCCGCTCCAGCAGCGGCTCGCCGGCCGCCGCCGGGGCGACCACCAGGACGGTCGACCCGCGCCCGGCCTCGGTCAGCCGCCGCAGCCCGTGCGCCAGATGGGCCGGCGCCCGGGCCGGGACCCGGTGGCGCAGCAGGGTGGGGGCCAGCCGGGGGACGTCCGACCAGGCGGCCTCGTCCTCCAGGTGGGCGGCCAGGTGCCAGGGCTCGTAGGCGGCGGTGCCGACCAGCAGCAGCTCGCCCGCGCCGCGCCGGGAGACCGCGTTCCGCAGCTCACCGGCGAAGCCGCCGACGGCTTCCAGCCACCCGGTTCCGGCCAATCGGTCCCGTAGTGCCGAAACTCTCACCGCGTCCATGGCGCACAGGATGTCGCGGCGGGCCGGCGATTTGGCAGGATCGGCCCATGACTTCCCTCGATTCAGCGACAAACCCGGCCCATGAGTTGCCGGACGTCTCGCAGCTGGTGGTCGGTGTCCTCGGCGGCACCGGAGACCAGGGGCGGGGGCTGGCCCTGCGGCTGGCCAGGGCCGGCCAGCAGGTGATCATCGGTTCGCGCGACGCGGCCCGCGCGCAGGCCTCGGCGGACGAGATCGGTCTCGGGGTGCGCGGCGCCGACAACGCCGCCACCGCCAGCGAGAGCGACATCGTCATCGTCTCGGTGCCGTGGGAGGGGCACGCCGCCACCCTCACCGCCCTCCGTACGGAGCTGGCCGGCAAGATCGTGGTGGACTGCGTCAACCCGCTCGGCTTCGACAAGCAGGGCGCCTACGCGCTCGTCCCGGAGGAGGGCAGCGCCGCCCAGCAGGCCGCCGCCCTGCTGCCGGACTCCCGGGTGACCGCGGCCTTCCACCACCTCTCGGCGGTGCTGCTGCAGGACGAGTCGGTCGAGCGGATCGACACCGACGTCATGGTGCTCGGCGAGGAGCGCGCCGCCACCGACATCGTGCAGGCGCTGGCCGGCCGGATCCCGGGGATGCGCGGCATCTACGCGGGCCGGCTGCGCAACGCCCACCAGGTGGAGTCCCTGGTGGCGAACCTGATCTCGGTCAACCGCCGCTACAAGGCGCACGCGGGTCTGCGGATCACCGACGTCTGATCGTCGGGCCATCCGACGGTCCGACGTCCCGATCGTCAGTCGATCGGACCGGATCGCCGACCTCACCCCTGGACCCGGTCCGGAGGTGAGGTCGGCGACAATGGGGGCCGACCTCGCCACCGGCCCTCAGGAGTCCCCCGCCATGCCCCGCACGTCCGTCCTCGCCTCGCTCGTCGTCGTTCTCGCGCTGGCCGCCGCCGTGGTCTCGCTCGTGCAGGGCTGGTGGCTCGGCCTCATCTGGCTGCCGATGGCGGGCATCGCCAGCAATGTGCTCTGGATGAACGTGCGCCGGGAGAGGCTGGCCCGGGCGGCCGCCGAGCAGTCCTGAGCCGCCCTGAGCCCCTCAGCCCCCGCAGTCCGTTCAGTCCTTCCAGAACGTGAACAGCTCGTGGCCCACCTGCGGGTAGGCCCGGTCGACGCCCAGCAGGTCCATCGCCCCGTACACGGCCTCGAAGAACCAGTGGTTGACCTCCGGCTGCCAGAGCAGCGCGAAGACGGCCAGCATGCCGTACGGCGCGAACGGCTCGATCGCCCGCCGGGTCTTGTACGACAGCCAGGGCTCGACGATCCCGTAGCCGTCCAGGCCGGGCACCGGCAGCAGGTTGAGCAGGGTCGCGCTCAGCTGGAGCATGCCGAGGAAGCCCAGGGCGAGCGCCAGCGGCGAGACGTCCAGCTCGATGCCGTTCCAGAACGCGTGCACCTCGGAGTCGTCCAGCCAGCCCGCGCCGACCGGGACCAGCAGGAGCACCGCGGCCAGCAGGTTCACCAGCGGCCCGGCGGCCGAGATCAGGCTGTGCTTGAGCCGCCCGTGGACCCGGCTCCGCTCGATCCAGACCGCACCGCCGGGCAGGCCGATGCCGCCCAGCAGCACGAAGACGATCGGCAGCACGAAGCTGAGCAGGGCGTTGGCGTACTTGAACGGGTTGAGCGTCAGGTAGCCCTTGGCGCCGACGGTGATGTCGCCGCCGTGCAGGGCGGTCCGCGCGTGCGCGTACTCGTGCAGGCAGAGCGAGACCATCCAGCCGGCCACCACGAACAGGAAGATCCCGAAGCGGGAGTTGCCGTACCCCTGGTAGACCGCCCAGCCGGACGTGCCGAGGATCGCGAGCAGGGCCCAGAACACCGGGCTGATCCGGCGGTCCTCGCTGCGTGAGCGCTGCGTGGCGGCGAAGGTCATGGTGTGGGTGCTCCGGTGGTCGGGGGCGCGTGCGGACTGGGCAGAGGCCGATCATGCCGGGCGGGCCCGCGTCGGACAAGCCGTCCCGGATGAACGTACGGAGCCCGCCGCCGGGTTCCTGGCCCCGAACGGCCGCGCACCGGGGGGAGGGCAGGCGAATACCGGCCTCAGCGTTCGGTCAGGGGATGGTCCCGGACAATTGTGCGTGGGTGGCGGGGTCGATCCACCAGAATGGTGCGGTGCACTACGGCATCCTCGGCACCACCACGGCCCACCACGACGACGGCACCCCGGTTCCGCTCGGCGGAGCCCGGCTGCGCGCCCTGCTCGCCGCGCTGGCCCTGCGCCAGGGGCGGCCGGTGCCCGCCGATCTGCTGGTCGACGAGGTGTGGGACACCGAGCCGCCGCAGGACGCCTCGGCCGCGCTGCAGACCCTGGTCGGCCGGCTGCGCCGCACCATCGGCCGGGACCGGGTCGGTTCAGGCCCGGCCGGGTACTGGCTGACCGACCCGGTCACCGACCTCGCCGAGTTCCAGCGGCTGGCCGCCGAGGGCCGCCGGGCGCTGGAGCAGGGCGACCAGGTGTCGGCCGCCGAGCGGCTGCGGGCGGCCCTCGTCCTGTGGCGCGGCCCGGCGCTCGCCGACCTGCCCGACCGCGGCGGCCCGGCCACCCGGCTGGAGGCGCAGCGCGAGGAGGTCCGCCGGCACCGGATCACCGCCGAGCTCGGTCTCGGCCGGGCCGCCGAGCTGGTGGCCGAGCTCGCCGAGCTGTGCGAGCGGCAGCCGCTGGACGAGCCCCTGCAGTACCTGATGGTCCGGGCGCTGCACGAGAGCGGCCGGACGGCCGAGGCGCTGCGGCACTACGAGCGCACCCGGCGCGCCCTGGCGGACGAGCTGGGCGTCGATCCGGGGCGCGCGCTGCAGTCGCTGTACGCGGAGCTGCTGAGCCCGGTCGAACCTGTCGAGCCGACCCCGGCGGGCCCGTCCGCCCCGGCCCCCGGGGCCCGGCCGTCCACGCCCGCTGTGCCGATGACCACGGTGCCGATGACCGCAGCGCCGATGACCGCGGTCCCGATGACCGCAGCGCCGATGACCGCGGTCCCGATGACCGCGGCGCCTGTGCCGCCCGCCCCGGTGCCGCCCGCCCGCGCGCTCGGCAATCTGCGCGGCCGGCTGACCAGCTTCGTCGGCCGGGAGAGCGACCTCGCGGCGCTGCGCTCGGTCCTCGCCACCAGCCGGCTGGTCACCCTGACCGGCCCGGGCGGCTCCGGCAAGACCCGGCTGTCGGTCGAGGCCGGCCGGCTGGAGCAGGGCGCCGGGCACTGGCCGGACGGCGTCTGGGTGGCCGAGCTCGCCCCGGTGGAGCGCCCGGACGCGGTGCCCGGCGCGGTGGTGTCGGCGCTCGGTCTGCGGGAGACCGTCCTGCACACCGGCGGCATGGTCGCCGAGGTGATCGAGGCCCGCACCGACGACCCGGTCCGCCGGCTGATCGAGCACTGCGGGCGCCGCCGGATGCTGCTCGTCCTGGACAACTGCGAGCACCTGATCCAGTCCGCCGCCGACCTCGTGGACACCCTGCTCACCGAGTGCCCCGGGCTGACCGTGCTGGCCACCAGCCGGGAGCCGCTCGGGGTGCCCGGCGAGACCGTCCGGCCGGTCGAGCCGCTGCCCGACCCGGTGGCGCTGCGGCTGCTCGCCGAGCGGGCGGCCGCCGCCCGCCCCGGCTTCGACCCGCGGAGCGACCCGGAGGCCTGCGCCGAGATCTGCCACCGGCTGGACGGCCTGCCGCTCGCCATCGAACTGGCCGCCGCCCGGCTGCGGGTGATGACGGCCCGGCAGATCGCCGACCGGCTGGACAGCCGGTTCGCCCTGCTCACCGCCGGCAGCCGCACCCTGCTGCCGCGCCAGCAGACGCTGCGCGCGGTGGTGGACTGGAGCTGGGACCTGCTCGGCAAGCAGGAGCGCGCGGTGCTGCGCCGGCTGGCGGTGTTCGCCGGCGGCTGGACGCTGGAGGCGGCCGAGGCGGTCTGCTCGGACGACTCCGAGGTGCCCCGCGAGGAGGTCGCCGACCTGCTGCTCTCGCTGGTCGACAAGTCGCTGCTGGTCGCCGACCTGGACGGGGAGGGCCCGTCGCGCTACCGGATGCTGGAGACCATCCACGAGTACACGGACGAGCGGCTGGCCGAGGCGGAGGAGACCGGGGCGACCGAGGGCCGGCACGTCGAGTACTTCCGCGAGCTGGTCCGCACCGCCGAGCTGTACGTCCACGGGCCCGAGCAACTGCACTGGCTCGCGGTGCTGGAGCGCGAGCACGACAACATCCGGGCCGCGCTGTGCCGCGCCGTCGACCGCCGGGACGAGGACGAGGCGCTGGTCCTGGCGCTGGGCATGAGCTGGTACTGGTCGCTGCGCGGCTTCAGCCAGGAGGCCCGCCGCTGGTACGACGCGGTGCTGGAGATCGGTCCCGACCCGTTCGACGCGGAGGCCCGCCCGGTGCCGCTGGACCGGCCCGTGCTGGAGTACCCGGTGCCGATGCCGCCGGAGGCGCTCGGCGAGGCCCGTCGGGCGCTGGTCATCCACCGGCTGATCAGCATGTTCGAGGGGAACCTCGACGTGCTGGCCGACCAGGAGGCGGTCGCGGTCGCCCGGAAGATCACCGGGTCCTACACCCGCGACCTGCCGCAGTCCTACCGCTTCCCCGGGCTGATGCGGGTCTTCGGTGCCTTCCTGATCGGTCAGCTGGACAGCATGAAGGACCTGCTGGACGAGGCGGTGGAGGGCTGCCGGGAGCACGGCGGCCCCAGCGACCTCGCGTTCATCCTGCAGATCCGGGCCAAGATGATGAACGACTGGCCGGGCGGCGCCGAGCAGAGCACCCTGGACGGCGAGGAGTCGCTGGAGCTGTACCGCCGGGCCGGCGACCGCTGGGGGATGTCCCAGGCGCTGTCCGCGCGCGGCGAGTCGCTGGCCAACCAGGGCCGCTCGGCGGAGGCCGTCGAGGCGTACCGCCGGGCGATCGAGCTGGCCGAGGAGCTGGGCGCGCCGCAGGAGGTGCCGATGCTCCAGGTGCACCTCGGGTCGGCGATGCTGGACGACGACCCGGTGACGGGGGAGCGGACGGTCCGGGCGGCGATGGAGGGGATCGAGCCGGGGAACAACCAGGCCACCAACGGCGCGCTGCTGCTCGGGCGCCTGATGCTCTGCGGCATCAGCGTCCAGCGCGGGGACTACGCGAACGCCCTGGCCGAGCTGGACGAGCTCCGGTGGACCCGGGTCGGCGCGTTCGCCCCGGGCGTGGTCGGCGGGATGCTGACGGTCACCCGGGGCTGGATCACCGCGCGGGCCGGCGACCCCGACCGCGGCCGCGAACTGGTCAACGAGGGGCGGCGGTTGATGAGCTCGGCGCCGTCCGGCGCGAGCGGCTTCGTGGAGCAGATGTCGGTGATCCTGCTGCCGCCGGTGATCGGGCTGCTGGAGGCCTTCGCGCTGCGCGACGGCGACCGGGAGCGGGCCCGGCAGGCCGCCGTGCTGTTCGGCGCGCACGCCGGGATGAACGGGCCGAAGGGCGGCTACCTCGACCGGGTGGAGCGGGAGCGGGCCGAGCGGAGCCTGCGCGGGATGCTCGGTGACGCGGTGTTCGAGGCGGCGGCCGCCGAAGGCGGCCTGCTGACCACGCGGGACGCCACCGACCTGCTCGACCGGCTGGTAGGCTGACCCCGGGTGCCCCCCTCGCGCACCCGGGGCCGGCGCACCAGCCGTGCCCGGCCGTTCCTTCATTCCCCGTGCCAGTCCGGCCGGGACTCAGGTCCGCTTGCGGAAGCGGGCGACGGCGAGCGGCGCGAAGACCGCGGTGATGCCGATCGACCAGGCCAGCACGATGAGCACCGGGTGCGCCACCGCGCCCTGGCCGTTCATCAGGGCCCGGCAGGCGTCGGCCAGCGCGGACAGCGGGTTCACCTTGGTGAAGGCCTGGAGCCAGCCCGGCATGGTGTCGGTCGGCGCGAAGATCGAGCTGCCGAACTGCATCGGCATCAGCACCAGCATGGCGACCCCCTGGACGGCCTGGGCGCTGCGCAGCGCCATGCCGAGCAGCATCGAGATCCACACGATCGACATGCCGAACAGCAGCGAGAGCCCGATCGCGGCCAGCAGCTCCAGGAAGCCGCCGTTCAGTTCGAAGCCGAGGATCAGCGCGAAGACGATCAGGATGGTGAAGGAGAGCAGCGCCCGGCAGGTCTCCGCGGCGATCTTGGAGAGCAGGACCGAGGAGCGGCCGATCGGCAGGGTGCGGAACCGGTCCATCACCCCGGTCTGGAAGTCGCTGTTGAGGCCGGTGCCGACGGCCATCGCCAGGGTGATGCCGGTCTGCCCGAGCAGGCCGGGGATCATGTACTGCTTGTAGGCGTCCTGGCCGCCGGCGATGGCGCCGCCGAAGACGTAGACGAACAGCACGGTGAAGATGATCGGCATCAGGACGGCGTCGAACATCGACTCCGGGTCGGCCTTGATCCGCATCAGGTTGCGGCGGGTCAGCGCGCCGACGTGCCGCAGATGGCCGGCCGGGCCGATCCGGCTGTCCTCGGCCCGGGCGGGGGCGAGCGTGGCGGTGGTCATGCGACGGGCTCCTTGGCGAGGCTGGGGGCGGCGTCGGCGACCGCCGGGCGGTCGGCGGGCTTGCCGGTGATGGCGAGGAAGACCTCGTCGAGGCTGGGCAGCTGGGTGTCGATGTCGGCGATGCCGAAGCCGCGGGTGCCGAGGGCGCCGATCACGGCGGTCAGCTGCTCCTCGGCGGTGAGCGGCACGGACAGCAGGCCGGTGTCGGCGGAGAAGGTCGCGGTGGCGATGCCGGTGTCGTGCAGGCAGCGGGCCATCTCGGGGAGTTCGGCCGGACGGGTGGGACGGACCTGCAGGGTCCGGCCGCCGACCTGGGCCTTGAGCTCGGTGACCCCGCCGGCCGCGATCACCCGGCCGCGGTCGATGACGGTCAGCTCGCCGGCGAGCTGCTCGGCCTCCTCCATGTACTGGGTGGTGAGCAGCACGGTGGAGCCCTCGGCGACCATCCGCTGCACCTCGTCCCAGACCTCGTTGCGGGTCCGCGGGTCCAGGCCGGTGGTGGGCTCGTCCAGGTAGAGCACCCGGGGCCGGCCGATCATCGAGGCGGCCAGGTCGAGGCGGCGGCGCATGCCGCCGGAGTAGGTCTTGGCGGGCCGCTTGGCGGCCTCGGTGAGCGAGAAGCGCTCCAGCAGCTCGGTGGCGCGGGACTTGGCGTCCTTGCGGGGCAGGTCGAGCAGCCGGCCGATGAGGTAGAGGTTCTCGTAGCCGGAGAGCAGTTCGTCGACGGAGGCGTACTGGCCGGTGAGGCCGATGGTGCGGCGCAGCTGCTTGGGCTGGCGCAGGACGTCGTAGCCGCCGACGAAGGCGGTGCCGGCGTCGGGCTTGATGAGGGTGGACAGGACGCGGACCAGGGTGGTCTTGCCGGCGCCGTTGGGGCCGAGCACGCCGAGCACGGTGCCCTCGCGGACGGTCAGGTCGACGCCGTCGAGCGCCTTGGTGCTGCCGAAGTGCTTGACGATGCCGTGGACCTCGACGGCGTTCCCCGCGGCGGGCCCCCGGTCGTTCGGGGTGGTGGAGATTCGTGTCATGCCCCCAGGTTGTCCGCCCGGTCTGTCAGCCCGCTGTCAGGGCGTCGACCGGTCCGGCAGGGCACTGGCAGGCCGCTGTCACGCCGCTGTCACCGGGGCCCGGCCGTGGTCGGGCCCCGGTGACGGGGGCGTCAGTGGAAGGTGTGCTCCGGCGCGGGGAAGTCGCCGCCGCGGACGTCCTCGGCGAACGCGCGGGCGGCGTCGCCGAGGACGGCCCGCAGGTTGGCGTACTGCTTGACGAACTTGGGCACCCGGCCCGCGGTCATGCCGGCGAAGTCCGTCCAGACCAGCACCTGGGCGTCGCAGTCCACCCCGGCGCCGATGCCGACGGTGGGGATGGCGAGCTGCTCGGTGACCTGCCTGGCCAGCTCGGCGGGCACGGCCTCCAGGACGACCGCGAAGGCGCCGGCCTGCTGCACCGCCTTGGCGTCCCGCAGCAGCTGGTGCGCGGCCTCGTCACCGCGGCCCTGGACGGGGTAGCCGCCCAGCGCGTGGACGGACTGCGGGGTGAGCCCGATGTGCGCCATGACCGGGATGCCGGCCTCGACCAGCAGCTCGATCGAGCGGGCGCTGCGCTCGCCGCCCTCCAGCTTGACCGCGCCGACCCCGGCGTCCTTCATCAGCCGGACCGCGTTGTGCATCGCCTGGGCCGGGGACTCCTGGTAGGAGCCGAACGGCAGGTCGGCGACGATCATGGCCCGCTTGGTGCCCCGGACGACCGCGGCGGCCAGCATGACCATCTGATCCATGGTCACCGGCACGGTGGTCTCGTAGCCGAGGTGGCAGTTGCCGGCGGAGTCGCCGACCAGCAGGACGGGCGTGCCGGCCTCGTCGAAGACGCCGGCGGTGAGGGCGTCGTAGGCGGTCAGCA
This sequence comes from Kitasatospora misakiensis, assembly GCF_042656005.1. Classification (NCBI taxonomy): domain Bacteria; kingdom Bacillati; phylum Actinomycetota; class Actinomycetes; order Kitasatosporales; family Streptomycetaceae; genus Kitasatospora; species Kitasatospora misakiensis. The sequence continues at coordinate 40,805 of NZ_JBHSOF010000017.1, forward strand.
TCGACCACTTCTCGCCGCGCTGCTTGGCGGCGGCGAGGTCGCGGACGGTGACGCGGCGGGTGGTGACCCCACCGTAGAGGGTGGCGGTCGCCGCCTGGTTCTGGGTCGACGCCTGGTTCTGGGCAGGCGAAGGCGAAGAAGCGTTCATCGAACAGGCTCCTGAAGGGTTGTCGTCTCGTGGCGCCGTGCGGCGTCCCCGGATCACCTCCATGCTTGCACGGCCCGGCGCGGGCGCAAAAGTGGCGGGGTGGGTGGTGTGCGAGATCGGCCACCGGGGTCTTTGCCACGGTTTTACGAAACGGAGTCGTCTCGTATCGATAGTGCCGCTACGCTGACGGCGGGGGGTTTACGAGACGACTGCGGCTCGAAACAACTGCGGCTCGAAACAACTGCGGCTCGAAATGCTGCGGCTCGGCATGCCCGCCAGTGACACGCCGGACCACGGACGGGAAGAATCCATGACCACCGCCGCCGCACCACCCCGGGTGCCGGAAGCCATCCACCGCCGCCGCTGGGCGATCCTGGGCACCCTGGTGCTCGCCCTGCTCGTCGTCGTCCTCGACAACTCGATCCTCAACGTGGCGATGAAGACCATCGCCTCCCCGGCGCCCACCGGCATCGGCGCCAGCCAGAGCGACCTGGAATGGTCGATCAACTCCTACACCCTGGTCTTCGCCGGGCTGCTGTTCACCGCGGGCCTGCTCGGCGACCGGTTCGGCCGCAAGCGGGCCCTGCTGGCCGGCATGGTCGTCTTCGGCCTCGCCTCGCTGCTCTCCGCCCTGGCCGCCACGCCGGGCGAGCTCATCGGCTACCGGGCGCTGATGGGCGTCGGTGCCGCCCTGGCGATGCCGGCCACGCTCGCCATCATCATGAACGTCTTCGAGCGCGCCGAGCAGCCCAAGGCGATCGGCATCTGGGCTGGCGCGGTCGGCCTGGCCATCGCGATCGGCCCGATCACCGGCGGCCTGCTGATCGAGCACTTCTGGTGGGGCTCGGTCTTCCTGGTCAACGTGCCGATCGTGATCGTCTCGGTGATCGCGATGGTGCTGCTGGTCCCCGAGTCCAAGGACCCGAACCCGGGCCGGCTCGACCCGGTCGGCGTGCTGCTCTCCATCATCGGCCTGGTGGCGCTGATCTACGGCATCATCAAGGGCGGCGAACTGGCCGACTTCACCGCCGCCGCGGCCTGGGTCCCGGTGCTGATCGGCGTGGTGGCGCTGACCGCCTTCGTGCTCTTCGAGCGCCGCACCGCGCACCCCGCGCTGGACGTCGGCTGGTTCCGCAACAAGGTGTTCAGCGCCTCGGTGGTCGTGATCGGCGTGGTCTTCTTCGCGCTGATGGGCGTCTCCTTCTTCGGCGTCTTCTACACCCAGAGCGTGCGCGGCTACAGCGCGCTGGAGGCCGGTGCGCTGATGCTGCCGCTGGCGATCGCCCAGCTCGTCTTCGCCCCGCGCGCCCGGCTGGTGGTCGACCGCTTCGGCGTCCGCGCCACCTGCGCCGTCGGCATGGTGCTCATCGCGGTCGGCTTCCTCGGCTACCTGCTGCTGGAGGCCACCACCCCGATCTGGGTGCTGGTCGTGCTCGGTCTGCTGATGGGCACCGGCATGGCGCACGTCATGCCGCCGATCACCGTGTCGATCATGGGCTCGCTGCCGCGCGAGAAGGCCGGCGCCGGCTCGGCGGTCAACAACACCTTCCGCCAGGTCGGCGGCTCGCTCGGGGTCGCGGTGCTCGGCGCGGTGCTCTCCACCGTCTACCGCGACGGCGTCTCCGACACCCTGTCCCACCTGCCCACCCCGGAGCTGCGGGAGAAGGCCGGCGAGTCGCTGGAGGCCACCCTGGCCATCGCCGCGCGACTCGGCGACCGGGGCCGGGAGCTGGTCGGTCCGGCCAACGAGTCCTTCATCCACGCGATGCACGTGGTGGCCGGGCTCTCCGCGGGCATCACCGCGGTCGGCGCCCTGCTCGCCCTCCTGCTGCTGCCCGGCCGGGTGCCGGCGGGCGGCCCGGGCGGCCCGGGTGCTCCGGGCGGTCCGAGTGGCGCGGCGGCGGACGCGGCGGGGCACGCCGGCTCCGGCGAGAAGGTCGGCAGGACGGCGGCCGCGGACGCCTGACGGGCGGTCGGGCTGAGCGAGAATGGGGCCCTGCCGCCGGGAAGCCGCCGGTGACAGGGCCCACGAGCGCGTGCGACCCCCCTCCCCCCTCCGGGCGGGGGGCTCCACAACCGGGAGATGTGAGATGAAGAGCGACCCGCCGGCCGCGCCGCCCTGCGCCGGTCCCCGCCGCGGCAGGCCCCGCAGCGAGGCCGCCGAACAGGCGATCTTCGCCGCCGTCGAGGAACTAATGACGGCCGGCACCAGCCTGGCGGAACTGACCATCGAGGGCATCGCCACCGCCGCCGGCGTCGGCAAGGCCACCATCTACCGGCGCTGGCCCAACAAGGAGGCGCTGCTGATCGACATGGTCAGCCGGCTGGAGGAACCGCTCCCCGAGTCCACCGGCTCGGTCCGCGACGACCTCGTCGCGATGGTCGAGTACATGCGGCAGCGCGGCCTGGCCAAACGCTCCCGCTGGGTGCTCAAGGCGGCCCTCGGCCAGATGCACAGCTGGCCCGAGCTGCACGCCGCCTACCGCGCCCGGGTGATCGCGCCGCGCCGGGAGGCCGCCCGCCGGCTCGTCCGCCGCGGCGTCGCCGGGGGCGAACTGCGCGCCGACGTCGACGAGGAGCTGCTCGGCGACCTGCTGCTCGGCCCGATCCTCGCCCGCAGCGTGCTCTGGGACGACTCCGACCTCGACGACCCGCAGCTCGCCGACCGCATGGTCGACGCCCTCCTCGGCGGCCTCGCGGGCCCCGCCCTGCGGGCCGGGTCGGTCTGACCGGACGGCATCCGCGCAGGTCGGAGGAGGGATCCGGCCCGCCCGCGCAGTGGCCTGGCTCACCAACCGGGCCACGCCGGAACCCCGGTCCACCGGCCCGGCGTCTGTCCCGACATAGGCTGAGCCGGGAATCCGACAAACCGGCACCAGTCCGGCGCGCCCTCCGCCACCCGGCGGCGGCGCACCGCGGACCGGCAGACGGCGCGAACGACGGGAGCCACGGATGGCGCAGGCGGAGCGGGCGGACCGGGTGTCCACGGCGGAGGCCGGCGACCCGGGATCCGGCCGCCGCCCGGCCGGGTTCCTCGGGGTGCGCGGCTGGGGCCGGGACGCCCGGGGGAGCAACACCTGGCGGCGCGGCCTGGCGGTCGCCGTCCTGGCCCTGCTCACCGGCACCCTGCTGGCCTTCCACACCGAGGTACCGAACGGTGTCGGCAACCTCGGCAGCCTGCTGGAGACCTTCCTGCCCTGGCTGGGGCTGGCCGTGCCGCTGCTGCTCGTCCCCGCCCTGCTGCGCCGCTCCGCCACCGCGCTGCTCGCGCTGCTGGTGCCGGTGGTGATCTGGGCCAATATGTTCGGCGGCCTGCTCACCGACAAGAGCGGCGGTACCGGCGACTTCACCGTGGTCAGCCACAACGTGGCCGCCGCCAACACCGACCCGCGCGGCACCGTCGAGATGCTGGAGAAGTCCGGCGCGCAGATCGTCGCGCTCCAGGAGCTGGCCGGCCGGCCGCTGCACGCCTACGAGTCCGGGCTGGCCGGCAGCTACCCGTACCACGCGGTGGAGGGCACCGTCGGGCTCTGGTCCAAGTACCCGATCGGCGACGTCTCGGTGGTGGACATCAAGATGGGCTGGACCAGGGCGTTCCGGGCCGAGGTCACCACCCCGAAGGGCCCCCTCGCGGTGTACGTCGCCCACCTGCCGTCGGTCCGGCTCAAGGCCGAGGGCGGCTTCACGGTCAACCAGCGGGACGCCAGCGCCCAGGCGCTCGGCGACGCCATCGAGGCCGAGCCGATCAAGAAGGTGCTGCTGCTCGGCGACCTCAACGGCACCATGAACGACCGCAGCCTGGCGCCGATCACCTCGCAGATGCGCTCGGCCCAGGGCGCGGCCGGGGACGGCTTCGGCTTCAGCTGGCCGGCGTCCTTCCCGATGGCCCGGATCGACCAGATCATGAGCAGGGGCGGGCTGAAGCCCACCGACTCACGGACCCTGGAGCGGGACGGCAGCGACCACCTCGCGGTGGCCGCCACCTACCGCTACCAGTGAGGCGAACAGGCCAGGAGCGCTTTCTCAGCCCTGGCGCCACCGGTTGGTGATCGGGAGGCGGCGGTCCCGGCCGAAGCCCTTGACCGAGATCTTCGGGCCCGGCGGGTACTGGCGCCGCTTGTACTCGGCGGTGTCGACCAGCCGGACCACCCGGTCCACCACCGCCGGGTCGAAGCCGGCCGCCACGATCGCGTCCCGGCCCTGGTCGCCCTCGACGTACAGGTCGAGGACGGTGTCCAGCAGGTCGTAGTCGGGCAGCGAGTCGGTGTCCTTCTGGTCCGGCCGCAGCTCGGCGGACGGCGGCTTGCTGATGGTGTTCTCGGGGATCGGCGGCACCTCGCCGCGCCGCTCGGCCTCCTCGTTGCGCCAGTGGGCCAGCCGGAAGATCAGCGATTTGTAGACGTCCTTGATCGGGCCGAACGCGCCGACCGAGTCGCCGTACAGGGTCGAGTAGCCGACCGCCAGCTCGCTCTTGTTGCCGGGCGCGAGCACGATGTGCCCCTCCTGGTTGGAGATCGCCATCAGCAGGGTGCCGCGCAGCCGGGACTGCAGGTTCTCCTCGGCCAGGCCGGTCAGCTCGGTGGCCGCCAGGTAGGCGTCGAACATCGGGGCGATCGACACCGTGCGGAAGTCCAGCCCGGTGCGGCGGGCCAGCTCGGCCGCGTCGTCCCGGGAGTGCTGCGAGGAGTAGCGGCTCGGCATCGAGACGCAGTACACGTTCTCGGCGCCGAGCGCGTCCACGGCGATGGCGGCCACCACCGCGGAGTCGATGCCGCCGGAGAGGCCGATCAGCACCGAGCGGAAGCCGTTCTTGCGGACGTACGCCCGGGTGCCGGAGACCAGCGCCGACCAGATCTCGGCCTCGTCGCTCAGCCGCGGCGCGACCTCGGCCCGCGCGGGCGCGGCGGGCGCCCCGGCCGGCTCGCCGCCCAGTTCGGCACGGACCAGGTGGAGGCCGTCGGCGAGCAGCAGCCCGTCGGTGTGGTCGCTGCTGGCCGCCGGCAGGTCGAGGTCCAGCACCATCAGGTGCTCCTCGAACTGCGGCGAGCGGGCCAGCACCTCGCCGTCCGGGGCGACCACGATCGAGTCGCCGTCGAAGACCAGCTCGTCCTGGGCGCCGACCATGTTGACGTACGCGAGCGCGCAGCCCGCCTCGGCGGCCCGGCGGCGGACCAGCTCCAGCCGGGCGTCGTCCTTGTTCCGCTCGTACGGCGAGCCGTTGACCACCAGCAGCAGGCCGGCCTGCGCCTCGCGGGCGGCGGTCACCCGGCCGCCGTCCTGCCAGATGTCCTCGCAGATCGCCAGCGCGACGTCCACCCCGTGCACCCGCAGCACCGGCAGCTGGTCACCGGGGACGAACCAGCGGTACTCGTCGAACACGCCGTAGTTCGGCAGGTGGTGCTTGGCGAACCGGGTGGCCACCTCGCCGCGGAACAGCACCGCGGCGCAGTTCTGCGGGGAGCCGGCCGGCCGGCCGAAGCGCGGTGAGGCCTGCTCGGAGCGGCCGAGGTAGCCGACCACGACGGGCACCTCGCCGAGCCCCTCCGCGGCGAGCCGCCCGGCCAGCTCGACCAGCCCGGTCCGCGACGCCTCGACGAAGGAGCGGCGCAGCGCGAGGTCCTCGACCGGGTAGCCGGTCAGGGCCATCTCGGGGAACGCGACCAGCTGGGCACCGGCCTCGACGGCCTGCCTGGTCCAGTGCACCACCTCATCGCCGTTGCGCGCGATGTCACCGACCCAGGGGTCGGTCTGGCAGAGGGCGAGACGCAGATTGGGCATGCCACCGAGTCTAATCGTCGATCTGACGCAATGTCGTGGTCGGGGTCGCCACTGCCCCCGGCGGCCGTGATCCGCCATGATGGGGTTCAGTCGCTGTCGGGGTGGATTCCGGGCGTAACACGAACGTAAAGAGCAGAGGTGAGACTGTCCCCATGGGCAAGCAGCAGGAGTTCGTGCTTCGGACGCTCGAAGAGCGTGACATCCGGTTCGTCCGGTTGTGGTTCACCGACGTCCTGGGGTTCCTGAAGTCGGTCGCGGTGGCGCCGGCCGAACTGGAGCAGGCATTCGAGGAGGGCATCGGCTTCGACGGCTCGGCGATCGAGGGCTTCGCCCGGGTCTACGAGTCGGACATGATCGCCAAGCCGGACCCGACCACTTTCCAGATCCTGCCGTGGCGCTCGGAGACCCCGGGCACCGCCCGGATGTTCTGCGACATCCTCATGCCGGACGGCTCGCCCTCGTACGCCGATCCGCGGTTCGTGCTGAAGCGCACCCTGGAGAAGGCCTCCTCGCTGGGCTTCACCTTCTACACCCACCCCGAGATCGAGTTCTTCCTGCTGAAGAACCTGCCCGGCGACGGCACCGCGCCGACCCCCGCCGACCAGTCGGGCTACTTCGACCACACCCCGCGCGGGGTGGGCCACGACTTCCGCCGCCAGGCGATCACCATGCTGGAGTCGATGGGCATCTCGGTGGAGTTCTCCCACCACGAGGGCGCCCCCGGCCAGCAGGAGATCGACCTGCGGTACGCGGACGCGCTCTCCACCGCCGACAACATCATGACCTTCCGGCTGGTGATGAAGGAGGTCGCGCTGGAGCAGGGCGTGCACGCCAGCTTCATGCCGAAGCCGTTCTCCGACCACCCGGGCTCGGGCATGCACACCCACCTCTCGCTGTTCGAGGGCGACCGCAACGCCTTCCACGAGTCGGGTGCCGAGTACCAGCTCTCCAAGGTCGGCCGCTCCTTCATCGCGGGCCTGCTGCGCCACGCCGCCGAGACCGCCGCGGTCACCAACCAGTGGGTGAACTCCTACAAGCGGATCTGGGGCGGCTCCCAGCGCACCGCCGGCGCCGGCGGCGAGGCCCCGTCCTACATCTGCTGGGGCCACAACAACCGCTCCGCGCTGATCCGCGTCCCGATGTACAAGCCGGGCAAGCAGGGCTCCACCCGGGTCGAGGTCCGCTCCCTCGACACCGGCTGCAACCCCTACCTCGCCTACGCCGTCACCCTGGCGGCCGGCCTCAAGGGCATCGAGGAGGGCTACGAGCTCCCGCCGGGCGCCGACGACGACGTCTGGGCGCTCAGCGACGCCGAGCGCCGCGCCCTCGGCATCCAGCCGATGCCGCAGAACCTGGGCGAGGCCATCGACCTCATGCAGCGCAGCGAGCTGGTCGCCGAGACCCTCGGCGAGCACGTCTTCGACTTCTTCCTGCGCAACAAGAAGCAGGAGTGGGAGGAGTACCGCTCCGAGGTCACGCCGTTCGAGCTGCGCAAGAACCTCCAGGTGCTGTAGGGGCGTTGCGAGGTCGCCACAGGAGGCTGACGTCGCGTCAAGCATGACCGGGCCCGCTGTCGTTCGAATGGATGACGGCGGGCCCGCCGTTTGGGTTGGCGCGTTCTCCGATGGCGGTATGTGAGGAGATTGTGACGTTGCGTTGTGATCCGATAAGCGTGATCAATCCCCTCCCTCCTGAGAGGACCTCATGCCCTCCTCCACCGTCAGCCGCGCTGCCGCCGTCCGTCTGCTCGCCCGCCGGGCCGGGATCGCGGGCGTCGCCGTCGTCGCCGTCGCCGGACAACTGCTCTCCGCCCCGATCGCGGACGCCCGCGGTTCGGGCCCCAGGGGAACGCAGCACCGGGCCGACACCATCGTCTCGAACCCGCTGCCGTTCACCACGCGCTTCCAGGGTGACTTCCACGGGTCCGTCACGCGGATCAGCAACACCCTGATGACCTGCGACGAGACCCAGCCGCCGGTCGACCCGGCGCAGCCGCCGTGCGTGGACGCCCGGACGGGCGCGGGCAGCCGGCCGATCAACAACAACTACCAGATGAAGTACGTCAACATCGATCCGGGCAGCATCGGCCCGCTCGGTGACGAGATCTACTCGGCCAGCTCGGCCGACCTCGGGCTGCTGGAGGGCTCCAAGGTCAAGTACGCCCGGCTGTACTGGGGCGGCACCCGGGGCATCGGCGACACCGTGCTGCCGGAGAGCCGGATCGACGAGGTCTACCTGAAGGTCCCGGGCGAGAACCAGTACCGCAACATCGCCAACGACCAGCCGTCCATCGGCTACATCACCACCACCGAGGAGAGCAGCTACCAGGCCTCCGCCGACATCACCGACCTGGTCACGGCCGCCGGCAACGGCACCTACACCCTCGCCAACATGGACTCGGTGGTGAAGCCGCACAGCTGGGGCGGCTGGTCGATCGTGGTGGCCTACGAGAACGACTGCAAGCCGCTGCGCCACGTCCACCTGTGGGACGGCTTCCAGGTGGAGCTGCCGGACAGCCCGCCCCGCGAGTTCGACCTCACCGGGCTGACCACCCCGGCCGTCGGGCCGGTCAACGGCAAGCTCGGCTTCGTCGTCTACGACGGCGACCTGAAGTGGACCGGCGACACCCTGGCGATGCAGTCCACCAACGGGCCGCTGGCGCCCTTCACGGACGTCAACCACGCCTCCAACGACGCCTTCAACTCCACCATCGAGGAGCTGACCCCGGCGGACCAGTTCGTCCGCAACCCGTACTTCCGGAACAACTTCGGGTACGACTCCAACCGCTGGGACATCTCGCCGTTCCTGCGCAACGGGGACACCTCCATCAGCATCAAGTTCGACACCGACAAGGACGGCTACGACCTCGGTGTCTTCTACGCCTACGTGAACCTGGACGGCTCGCTGGAGGGCTGATCCCCGGACACCGACCGGCGCCGCTGCCGCACCACCCGCACCGGGGGGTGCGGCAGCGGCGTTCCGCCGTCCCGGCGCGCACCGCGCAGCAGCCGCTCGCAGGGGCGCTCCACCCACCGGTAGAGGGCGCCCGCCAGGGCCAGGGTCGCCGCGGCCAGCAGCAGTTCGACGGCGAGCAGGGCGAGCGTCCCGGTCGGCCGCCCGGCCGTCCGCAGCCAGCAGCGGATGCCGATCTCGTGCACCAGGTACCAGGCGTAGGACCACTCGCCGAGGCGCACCGCCGTCCGTCCGGCGAGCAGCCGGGGCCCGCCGCCCGGCCCCAGGTCGCGCCGGGCGGCGGCGGCCAGCAGGGCGGCGAACAGCGGGGCCGGGACGAGCTGGGCGGCACTGTACGGGCCCCACCACAGGGCGTCCGGGACGGCCGCGTGCCAGGGGACCAGCAGGAGGTGCCAGCCGGCCACCGCCGCCGCGGCCGCGCCGAGCCGCACCCGGGGGAGCAGCCCGTGCCGGACGGCCAGCCCGGTGACCACGCCGAGGACGAACTGCGGGGTGCGGGTCAGCGGCAGGTAGTCCAGCAGCCAGCCGCGCAGGGCCGGGTCGTCCGGCAGCAGCGCGCCCGCCGCCCAGAGCGCCGGGCCGAGCGCGGCGCACAGCGCGGCCAGCGGCAGCCAGCTCCGGCGGCGCGGCGCCAGCAGCCGCAGCAGCGCGGGGAACAGCAGGTAGAACCAGGCCTCGGCGCCCAGCGACCAGGAGGCCGGGTTGCCGCCGAAGACCGTCCCCGGGGCCCAGGTGTGCAGCAGCGGCAGCGACCAGAGCGCGGCCGTCAGCGGGACGGCCAGGCCCAGCGCGGCGTCCGCGCCCAGGGACAGCGTGGTGGTCAGCGCGTGCAGCGGCCAGATCCGGGCGAACCGGCGCCGGGCGAAGGACCGGGCGGGGGCCGGCGAGCCCTCGTACGTCCAGGCGAGGACGAAGCCGGAGAGGACGAAGAAGAAGGTGACGCCCGAGCGCCCGTACCAGGCGAGCGGGCCGAGCAGCGGCAGCTCGCCGACCTTGCGCGACAGGTGGTAGAGCACCACCAGCAGCGCGGCCCAGAAGCGCAGCCCGGTGAGCGAGGGCAGACGGCTGGGCATCGGGCACTCCGGTGACGGTGACAGCGGTGGCGGGCCGGGGCAGGGGTGACGCCGGATGAACGAGCGCGCAGGTGCGAGGTCACGGATGGCGGGCGACACCTCCCGGTCCACCCGGTGGTCACGCCCGGCACCGCGCCCCGAGGGCGCGTAGCCTGCTGGGGCGGACGGACGGAGGGGCGATGGCGGTGGAGGAACAGCGGGCCGGCAGCCGGGTCAGCCGGCCGGAGAACAGACTGGTGCGCCGCGGGTTCACCGACCCGGCCCGGGCCCTGCGGCTGCTCGCCGAACCGGCCCTGAACGGGCTCGCCGCGGACCCGGTGCTGCTCGACGCGCTCGCCGCCACCGCCGACCCCGACCTCGCGCTGCTCGGCCTGGCCCGGCTGCTGGAGGCCACCGACGAGACCGACCGGCACACCCTGCGCGACACCCTGACCACCTCCAAGCCGCTGCGCGACCGGCTGCTCGGTGTGCTCGGCGCGTCCACCGCGCTCGCCGACCACCTGGCCCGCCACCCGCGCGACTGGCACGTCCTGGTCACCTTCGAACTGCGCGACATGCACCCCGGCGCGGCGGACTTCCGCCGCTCGCTCGCCGAGGCGGTCGCCGCCGACACCACCGGCCGCCCGGCCGACGCGCTGCGCGTCGGCTACCGCCGCTGCCTGCTGGCGGTCGCCGCCCGCGACCTGACCGGCACCACCGACCTCGCGCAGACCGCCGCCGAACTCGCCGACCTGGCCGGCGCCACCCTGCAGACCGCCCTCGACCTCGCCGCCGAGCAGGACCCGGAGGCCGCCGCGGCCTGCCGGCTCGCCGTGATCGGTATGGGCAAGTGCGGCGGCCGGGAGCTCAACTACGTCTCCGACGTCGACGTCATCTTCGTCGCGGAGCCGCGCGAGGGCGTCGAGGAGCACCGGGCGCTCAAGGCCGCCACCCGGCTGGCCGCCGCCCTCACCCGGCTGTGCGCCGACACCACCGGCGAGGGCACCATCTGGCCGGTCGACGCCAATCTGCGCCCCGAGGGCCGCAACGGCCCGCTGGTCCGCACCCTGGCCAGCCACCTCGCGTACTACCGGCGCTGGGCCAAGACCTGGGAGTTCCAGGCGCTGCTCAAGGCCCGCCCGGTGGCCGGCGACGCCGAACTCGGCGAGGCGTACGTCACCGCGTTGGCGCCGATGGTTTGGCAGGCCGCCGCCCGGGAGAACTTCGTCACCGACGTGCAGCAGATGCGCCGCCGGGTGATCGACTCGATCCCCGCCACCGAACTGGACCGCCAGCTCAAGCTCGGCCCCGGCGGGCTGCGCGACGTCGAGTTCTCCGTCCAGCTGCTCCAGCTGGTGCACGGCCGCACCGACGAGGCGCTGCGCAGCGGCAACACCCTGGAGGCGCTGGCCGCGCTCTCCCGCGGCGGGTACGTGGGCCGCGCCGACGCCGCCTCGCTGGACGCCGCCTACCGCTTCCTGCGCTCGCTGGAGCACCGGATCCAGCTGCACCGGCTGCGCCGCACCCATCTGATGCCCACCGCCGAGGAGGACCAGCGCCGGCTCGCCCGCTCGCTCGCCCCGCTGATCAACGACGACACCCGGGCCGACCCGGTCGCCGCGCTCCAGCGGGAGTGGAAGCGGCACGCCGTCGAGGTGCGCCGGCTGCACGAGAAGCTGTTCTACCGGCCGCTGCTGGACGCCGTCGCCGAACTCCCGCCCGGCGCGGCGGGCCTGTCCCCGGACGCGGCCCGGGCCCGGCTGGAGGCGCTGGGCTACGCCGACCCGGCCGCCGCGCTGCGGCACCTGACCGCGCTCGCCGCCGGGGTCAGCCGCAAGGCCGCGATCCAGCGCACCCTGCTGCCGGTGCTGCTCGGCTGGTTCGCCGACTCCGCCGACCCGGACGCCGGGCTGCTCAACTTCCGCCAGGTCTCCGACGCGCTCGGCCGCACCCCCTGGTACCTGCGGCTGCTGCGCGACGAGAGCGCCGCCGCCGAGCAGCTGGCGCGGGTGCTGTCGGCCGGGCGGCTCGCCCCCGACCTGCTGCTGCGCGCACCGGAGGCGGTCGCCATGCTCGGCGACCCTCAGGGCCTGGTGCCGCGCGGGCGGGCCGCGCTGGAGCAGGAGGTGCTGGCCGCCGTCGGCCGGGCCGACTCGACGGCCGCCGGGGTGGCCGCGGTGCGCTCGGTGCGCCGCCGCGAACTGTTCCGCACCGCCGCCGCCGATGTGCTCGGGCGGCTCGGCGAGGACCCGGCGCGGGCGCTGGAGACGGCGGGCGAGGCGCTCACCGCGCTCAACGCCGCGACCCTGCAGGGCGCGCTGCGGGCCTGCGTGGCCGGCTGGGAGGCCCGCAACGGGGACCTGCCGACCCGGATCGCGGTGATCGCGATGGGCCGGTTCGGCGGGCACGAGCTGGGCTACGGCTCGGACGCGGACGTGCTCTTCGTCCACGAGCCGCTGCTCGGCTCGCTGGAGGAGGAGGCCGCCCGGGCCGCCCAGGCGGTCTGCCACGAGTTGCGCACCCTGCTGGCCGCGCCGTCCCCCGAGCCGCCGCTGGAGGTGGACGCCGACCTGCGGCCGGAGGGGCGCAACGGTCCGCTGGTGCGCTCGCTCGCCTCGTACGCGGCGTACTACCGGCGCTGGTCGCACGCCTGGGAGAGCCAGGCGCTGCTGCGGGCCGAGCCGGTGGCCGGGGACGCGGAGCTGGGGGAGCGGTTCCGGCAGCTGGTCGACCCGCTGCGCTACCCGGGGACCGGGGTGCCCGAGCGGGACCTGCTGGAGATCCGCCGGATCAAGGCCCGGATCGAGGCGGAGCGGTTGCCGCGCGGGGCCGATCCGACCACCCACACCAAGATCGGCCGGGGCGGGCTGGCGGACGTCGAGTGGACCGTCCAGCTGATGCAGCTCCGGCACGGGCACGAGCTGCCGCGGCTGCGCACCACCCGGACCAGGGCGGCGCTGGCGGCGGCGGTCGAGGCCGGGCTGGTCGGGGCGGAGGACGCGGAGGTGCTGGACGCGGCCTGGGTGCTGGCCTCCCGGGTGCGGTCGGCGGTGATGCTGGTGCGCGGCCGGCCGGGCGACTCCTTCCCGGCGGACGCCCGGGAGCTGGCCGGGGTGGCCCGCTACCTGGGGTACGGGGCGGGGCACAGCGGCGAGCTGGTGGACGACTACCGGCGCACCACCCGGCGGGCCCGGTCGGTGGTGGAGCGGCTGTTCTACGGGTGAGGCCCCGGCCGAGGCGCTACGTGAGGAGGGCCCCCGAGCGGGGGCCCTCCTGGTGCGCTCAGTACCGGCGGTGTCTCAGCGCCGCGCGGTGGTCGCCGCGGGTTCGCTCCACTGCTCGGGGACGGTGACCGGCTCGGCCGGGACGTCCTGGCCGGGCAGCTGGGGGAGTTTGTAGACCCAGGAGTGGTAGAGCCAGCGGGCGGTGAGGAAGCCCACCAGCAGGCAGAGCTCGCCGCCGACGGCGTCCATCCAGAAGTGGTTGGCGGTCGCGACGATCACCACCAGGGTGGCCGCCGGGTAGAGCAGGCCGAGCACCCGGACCCAGGTCCGGCGGGCCAGGAAGAAGATGGTCAGACCGCACCACATCGACCAGCCGATGTGCATCGAGGGCATCGCGGCGAACTGGTTGGAGACGTGGGTGGCCGGGCCGGAGGCCATCGAGCCCCAGGTGCCGTGCGTCTTCACGGTGTCGATGAAGCCGCCGTCGGTCATCAGCCGGGGCGGGGCCAGCGGGAAGAAGTAGAAGCCGACCAGCGCGATCGCGGTGGTGACGAACAGCACCGTGCGCACCGCGCCGTAGCGGCCGGGGTGCCGGCGGTAGAGCCAGACCAGGACGCCGATGGTCACGACGAAGTGCAGCGTCGCGTAGTAGTAGTTCATCCCGGTGATCAGCCACCCGACGCCGTCCACGGCGTGGTTGACCGAGCGCTCGACGGCGACGCCGAGGGAGTGTTCGAGGTCCCAGATCCAGCCGGCGTGCTTCTGCGCGATCGCCTCCTGCTCGGGGACGGCGTTGCGCACCAGGGAGTAGATCCAGTAGCTGAGGCCGATCAGTGCCAGCTCGAACCAGATCCGCGGCCGGGCCGGCGAACGGCGCTGCTCGCGTACGCGGGCGCGCAGGGCGGCGGTACGGGTCTGGGCGGCGCGCGTGGCTCCGTCGGGCATGCGGCCGCCGTTCTGCTGGATCTCGGTCGGTTCCCCCATGGACGAGAAGTCTGCCAGACGTCCCGTAGCCGTCTGCTCATCCTCCGGAAGTGGATTCTTCACCGACTGTCCCCCTTCAGAGGTAGGGGGCGGCTCCCACCGGGGGAGGGCGTGCGGTCGGGGCTGGGGCGAACCGGTGGGACGGGCATACGTCCCATTGTCACGCCGGAGGGACGGGCCGGCGCAATCGGGGGTGGGGGCGGAGGCGGGGCGCGCGGCGTCCCGGGTTTCCGGGCCGAAACCGTTTCTGCATCTTGCTGAAACATATTGCAGGCCGCTAGCGTCTCGGCAACCCGACCACCCCTTACCCCCGCAAGGGAGCCCTCAGTGGCCGAAGTCCCGCCCCGCCGCCGGCGGAGCACCTCTCGCAGACCCGGCCGGACGGCGGTGCTCCTCGCCGCCTCGCTCACCGCCGCCACCCTCGGGACCGCCGGCCCGGCCGCGTTCGCCGCCGCCCCGCCCGCTCCGCCCTCGGACGCCGCGCTGGCCGCCACCGCCGGACGGCACGACCTCACCCGCGAGCAGTTCTACTTCGTCCTGCCGGACCGCTTCGCCAACGGCGACCGGGGCAACGACACCGGCGGCATCACCGGCACCCGCCTGGACCACGGCCTCGACCCGGCCGACAAGGGCTTCTACCACGGCGGCGACCTGGCCGGCCTGATCCAGCGGCTCGACTACATCCAGGACCTCGGCACCACCGCGATCTGGATGGCGCCGATCTTCGCCAACAAGCCCGTCCAGGGCACCGGCGACCAGGCGTCGGCCGGCTACCACGGCTACTGGATCACCGACTTCACCCGGGTCGACCCGCACTTCGGCACCAACGAGCAGCTGAAGGACCTGATAGCCAAGGCCCACGCCCGCGGCATCAAGGTCTTCTTCGACGTCATCACCAACCACACCGCCGACCTCATCGACGACCAGCAGCACCGGTCCGGCTACCGCACCACCGGGGCGTACCCCGTGCTGGACGCCGACGGCAACCCCGTCGACGAGACCGCGCTCGCCGACGCGGGTGCCGCCTGGCCGAAGCTGACCAAGGACTCCTTCCCCTACAGCCCGGTCTTCCGCAAGCCCTCCGACGCCACCGCCAAGACCCCGGCCTGGCTCAACGACCCCGCGCTCTACCACAACCGGGGCGACTCGACCTTCGCCGGCGAGTCCGCCACCGAGGGCGACTTCTCCGGCCTCGACGACCTCGACACCCAGAACCCCAAGGTGGTCAAGGGCTTCGAGAAGGTCTACCAGCAGTGGGTCGCCGGCGCCGGCGTGGACGGCTTCCGGATCGACACCGTCAAGCACGTCAACATGGCCTTCTGGCAGCAGTGGGCGCCCGCGCTCAAGGACTTCGCCGCCAAGCGGGGCAACAAGAAGTTCTTCATGTTCGGCGAGGTCTACTCCGGCGACCCGGCGATCACCGCGCCCTACGTCACCAAGGGCCGGCTCCAGGCCACCCTCGACTTCCCGTTCCAGAACGCCGCCCGCTCCTACGTCTCCCAGGGCGGCCCGGCCCGCGGCCTCGCCGAGCTCTACGGCCAGGACCACCGGTACACCACCGCCGACACCGACGCCTACGAGCTGCCGACCTTCCTCGGCAACCACGACATGGGCCGGTTCGGCGCCTTCCTGCTCGCCGACAACCCCGGCGCCGACGAGGCCACCCTGCTGAAGAAGGACCGGCTCGCCAACGAGCTGATGTTCCTCACCCGCGGCCAGCCCGTCGTCTACTACGGCGACGAGCAGGGCTTCACCGGCGCCGGCGGCGACAAGGACGCCCGGCAGGACGTCTTCGCCTCGCAGACGCCCTCCTACAACACCGACCGGGTGCTCGGCGGCACCCCCGGCTCCGCCGACCGCTACGGCCGGGACGGCGAGCCGTACCGCGACATCGCCGCCCTGGCGAAGCTCCGCCGCGACCACCCGGCGCTCGCCGACGGCGCCCAGATCGAGCGGTACGCCGCCGACGGCCCGGGCGTCTACGCCTTCTCCCGGATCGACGCCGGCCAGCAGGTCGAGTACCTGGTCGCGGTCAACAACGCCGCCGAGGCGAAGACCGTCACCCTGGACACCTTCTCGGCCGGCCAGGGCTTCGACCCGGTCTACCCCGCCGCCGGGGCGCGGACCACCAGCGGCGCCGACCGCAAGGTCACCGTCACCGTGCCCGCGCTCTCCTCGCTCGTGCTCAAGGCCGCCGGGAAGGCCGCCCCGGCCGCCGCCGCGCCCGCGATCACCCTCAGGGCGCCCGCCGACGGCTCCACCGGCACCGTCACCGTCGGAGCCGAGGTGCCCGGCGGCGGCTTCGGCCGGGTCACCTTCGCCGCGCAGATCGGCGACAAGCCCTGGCAGGTGCTCGGCACCTCCGATACTGGCACGTCCGGCTCTGCCGGCCAGCGGCCCTACGCCGTCACCCAGGACCTCGCCGGCGTCGCCCCGGGCACGCCCGTCCGCTACAAGGCCGTCCTCCAGGACGCCGGCGGCCGGCTGCGCTCCGCCACCGGCGGCTTCACCACCGGCACCCCGGCGCCGAAGCCGGTGCCCAGCGCCACCACCCGCCCGTACGCCGTCGTCCACTACCAGCGCAAGGACGGCGACTACGACGGCTGGAACCTCTACGCCTGGGGCGACCTCGCCGACGGCGAGTCCACCCCCTGGCCGGCCGGGCACCCGTTCACCGGCCGGGACGCCTACGGCGCCTTCGCCTACGTGAAGCTCAAGCCGGGCGCCTCGGACGTCGGCTTCCTCGTGGCGAAGAACGGCGTCAAGGACGTCGAGGCCGACCGGCACATCGAGGTCGGCTCCACCGGGGAGGTCTGGCTGAAGGAGGGCGACCCGGGCGTCGCCACCACCAATCCCGGGCCGGGGAACACCCAGCCCGCCGGCACCGCCGTCCTCCACTACAACCGGGCCGACGGCGACTACGACGGCTGGGGCCTGCACACCTGGACCGGCGCCGCCGCGCCCACCGACTGGGGCAGCCCGCTGCGGCCGGCCCGCCGCGACGCCTTCGGCGCCGTCTTCGAGGTGCCGCTCGCCGCCGGCGCCACCAGCCTCAGCTACATCCTGCACAAGGGCAACGACAAGGACCTGCCCGACGACCAGTCCCTCGACCTGGCCGCCACCGGCCGCGAGGCCTGGCTCCTCGGCGGCCGGGCCGGCTACCTGCTGCCGCAGACCGCCGCCGCCTCCTCCCAGCTGGACCTCGGCTCGGCCAAGGCGCAGTGGATCGACGCCAGGACCGTCGTCGTCCCGGCCGGGTACGGCGCCGGCGACGCCGCCCTGGCGAGCGGCACCAGCGCCCAGCTGGTCTTCGACCCGGCCGGGGGCATCCGCGCCGAGAACGGCGTACTGAGCAAGCCCGGCCGGTGGATCCGGCTGGAGCCCGCCGCCGGCGGGCTGACCGACGCCCAGAAGGCGAAGTTCCCGCACCTGGCCGGCCACCGGGCCTTCACCGTGGACGCCCGCGACGCCGCCCGGGTGCCGGACGCCCTGCGCGGCCAGCTGCTCTTCACCGAACACCTGCCGAGCGGCGCCGTCCTGGCCGCCACCGGCGTGCAGATCCCCGGCGTGCTCGACGACCGGTACGCCCGCCGCACCGGCCGGGTCGACTTCGGCCCCGCGTACTACGGCGGCAAGGTCGCGCTCTCGCTCTGGGCGCCGACCGCGCAGGAGGTCTCCGTCCAGGTCTTCGACACCGCCACCGGCGGCACCCCGAGGACCCTGCCGCTCAAGCTCGACGAGGAGACCGGCGTCTGGGAGCTGGTCCGCGACCGGGCCGAGCTCGACGGCAAGTACTACCTGTTCCAGGTCAAGGTCTGGGCGCCGGCCGTCCAGCAGGTGGTGGTCAACACCGTCACCGACCCGTACGCGGTCGCGTTCTCCACCGACTCGAAGCGGAGCCTGGTCGCCGACCTCGCCGCGAAGGAGCTCAAGCCGCCGGGCTGGGAGGACCACGCCGCCCCGCCGGCCGTCCCGCTCGGCCAGGAGCAGATCCAGGAGCTGCACGTCCGCGACTTCTCGATCGCCGACCAGACGGTCCCGGCCGCCGAGCGCGGCACCTACCTGGCCTTCACCGAGTCCGGGTCGGCCGGCATGAAGCACCTGCGCGAGCTGGCCTCGGCCGGCGTCACCACGATCCACCTGCTGCCGACCTTCGACATCGCCACCATCCGGGAGAACCGCGCCGAGCAGCAACTGCCCGCCTGCGACCTCGCCGCGCCGGCCGCCGACAGCGAGAAGCAGCAGGAGTGCGTGGCGGCGGTCGCCGCCCAGGACGCCTACAACTGGGGCTACGACCCGCTGCACTACAACGTGCCGGAGGGCTCGTACGCCACCGACCCCGAGGGGACCGCGCGCACCGTGCAGTTCCGGCGGATGGTGCAGGCGATCCACGCGGCCGGCCTGCGGGTGGTGCTGGACGTCGTCTACAACCACACCGCAGCGAGCGGCCAGGCCGAGCACTCGGTGCTGGACCGGGTCGTCCCCGGCTACTACCAGCGGCTGGACGCCAACGGCAAGGTGACCACCGACAGTTGCTGCGCCGACACGGCCCCCGAGCACGCCATGATGAACCGCCTGGTGGTCGACTCGGTCACCACCTGGGCCCGCGAGTACAAGGTGGACGGCTTCCGCTTCGACCTGATGGGCCTGGACCCGAAGTCCACCATGCTGGACGTGCAGGCCGCGCTGCGCCGGATGACCCCGGCGTCGGACGGCGTGGACGGGAAGAACATCCTGCTCTACGGCGAGGGCTGGAACTTCGGCGTGGTGGCGAACGACGCCCGGTTCGAGCAGGCCACCCAGCTGAACATGGCCGGCACCGGCATCGCCACCTTCGACGACCGGTTCCGGGACGCCGCCCGCGGCGGCGACTTCCAGCTCTCCTCGGCGCCCCAGCAGGGCTTCGCCTCCGGCCTGTTCACCGACCCGAACGGCTCGGCCGCCAACGGGACCCCGGAGCAGCAGAAGGCCCGGCTGCTGCAGCAGACGGACCGGCTCAAGGTGGGGCTGACCGGCAACCTGGCCGGCTACTCCTTCACCGACAGCTCCGGACGGACCGTCACCGGCAAGGACGTCGACTACAACGGCGCCCCGACCGGCTACGCGGCCCGGCCCGGCGAGGCCGTCGCGTACGTGGACGCGCACGACAACGCCGACCTGTTCGACGCGCTCGCGTACAAGCTGCCGACCGGCACCGCGCCCGCCGACCGGGCCCGGATGCAGGCGCTGGGTCTCTCGCTGACCGCGCTCTCCCAGGGCGCCGGCTTCGCCCAGGCCGGCAGCGACCTGCTGCGCTCCAAGTCGCTGGACGCCAACTCCTACGACTCCGGCGACTGGTTCAACGCGATCCAGTGGGACCCGTCGCGGGGCAACGGCTGGGGCCGGGGCCTGCCGCCGGCGGCGGACAACCGGGAGCTGTGGCCCACCGCCAAGGCGCTGCTGGCCGATCCGCGGCTGACCGTCGGCGCCGCCGACATCACGGCGGCGAGCGCGCAGTACCAGGACTTCCTGCGGATCAAGCGCTCCTCGCCGCTCTTCGCGCTGCCGACCCTGGCGGCCGTCCAGCAGCGGCTCTCCTACCCGCTGTCCGGCACACCCGGGGAGGCCCCGGGCGTGATCACCCTGCACCTGGACGGCACCGGGCTGCCGGGGGCGGAGAAGGGGATCACCGTGGTGTTCAACGCCACGCCCACCGAGCGGAGCCAGACCGTGGCCTCGCTGGCCGGGACGGCCCAGGCGCTCCACCCGGTCCAGGCGCGGGGCGCCGACCCGGTGGTGAAGCGGGCCGGCTTCACTGCCGCGACCGGCACCTTCACCGTGCCGGGCCGCACCGTGGCGGTGTTCGTGCAGGGCTGACGGACCGCCGCTCCCCGGGCCCCGTTCCGCCGTCGGCGGGACGGGGCCCGGGCTGTTCCATGCTGCTTCCGGTTCCATTCAATGTATGGAGTTGGCCGAAAACCGCCGCTGGCACGGCCGGAAAGGTGACGTGCCGCGTCCGTCGGGCGCTGTCGGCGGTTCCGCGGGCCGGGCCCGTGCCCTGAGCGCTGGTCAGTGCCCGCGGGGGGTGAGCAAACCTTTTCGGCGCTCATGAAAACGATCGTCAGATGTTCGTACGGTCGTAACACTCGCGGGCGTCCGGCAGATGTACGGCCCGGTAGCTAATCGGCCAATCCATGGCATGCATCTGTCATCAGCGGCTCGTTTGCTGCCACGATTCCTGCGGCTGCAGACGAGGGGGCCCCACCCCCCGGTGCAGCTGTCCCAGGTGAGGAACAGCGCGATCCCCTGCCGGAAGAACGCTCAATCCCCCTGCTCCGCAACCGCACCCGCGCCGCGCACCGGCGGCGGGGGCCCCCACTGAGTCGCAACCCTGCGGCCAGGTTCTCTCCACCGTCCGCGAACCCCGCGGCGGTCGGAAAAGGAGTCCGCATGTCCCGTTACGCCCACGCCCGGAAGGCGGCGGTCGTCATGGCCGCCACCACCGCGCTGCTGGTGACCGGCTTCCCGGCCATCGCGCAGGCGGTCACCCCTGACGCGCCGGCCGCCGTCGCCGCGCAGCAGGCGAGCCGGGCCGAGCTGATCGCCTCCGCGAACCAGCAGACCGCCGGCCTCGCCCAGACCCTCGGCCTGACCGGCGAGGAGAAGCTGGTCACCAAGGACGTCGTCCAGGACGCCAACGGCGCCCGCCACCTGCGCTACGAGCGCACCTACGCCGGCCTGCCGGTGCTCGGCGGCGACCTGATCGTCCACCAGGACGCCACCGGCGCCACCACGGGCGTGACCAAGGCCAGCGAGGCCGTACTGAGCGGCATCGGGACCACGCCGAAGCTCGCCGCGCCGAAGGCCCAGGAGGCCGCGCTGGCCGCCGAGGCCGGCTCCGCGCTCGACAAGGCGCCGACCCTGGTCGTCTGGGCCGGCGACGGCACCCCGCGGCTCGCCTGGCAGACCGTCGTCACCGGCAAGGAGTCGGACGGCACCCCGAGCCGCCTGCGGGTCGTCACCGACGCCACCACCGGCGACGTGCTGGGCAAGACCGAGGCCATCAAGACCGGCACCGGCACCGGCGTCTTCGTCGGCAGCGTCCCGCTGACCACCACCCAGAGCGGGTCCTCGTTCCAGCTCAAGGACGGCACCCGCGGCGGGCAGTACACCACCGACATGGGCAACCGGACGACCGGCAACGGCACCCTGTTCAGCAAGTCCAGCGACACCTGGGGCAACGGCCAGGCCAGCAACCGCGAGTCGGCCGCCGTCGACGCCCAGTACGGCGCCGCCGCCACCTGGGACTTCTACAAGAACACCTTCGGCCGCAGCGGCATCCGCAACGACGGTGCCGGCGCGTTCAGCCGGGTCCACTACGACACCGGCTACGTCAACGCCTTCTGGGACGACGACTGCTTCTGCATGACCTACGGCGACGGCGACGGCGACACCCACCCGCTGACCGAGCTCGACGTGGCCGGCCACGAGATGAGCCACGGCGTCACCTCGGCGACCGCCAACCTCAACTACTCCGGCGAGTCCGGCGGCCTCAACGAGGCCACCTCGGACATCTTCGGCAACGCGGTCGAGTTCTACGCCAACCTGCCGAAGGACAACCCGGACTACCTGGTCGGCGAGCTCATCGACATCAACGGCAACGGCACGCCGCTGCGCTACATGGACAAGCCCTCCAAGGACGGCCGCTCGGCCGACTCCTGGTACTCGGGCGTCGGCAACCTGGACGTCCACTACTCGTCCGGTGTCGCCAACCACTTCTTCTACCTGCTGGCCGAGGGCAGCGGCGCCAAGGTCATCAACGGCGTCAGCTACAACAGCCCGACCGCCAACAACGTCACCGTCACCGGTATAGGCCGGGACAAGGCGCTGCAGATCTGGTACAAGGCGCTGACCTCGTTCATGACCTCCACCACCACCTTCGCCCAGGCGCGCACCGCGACGGAGAGCGCCGCCACGGCCCTCTACGGCGCGGGCAGCCCCGAGCTGATCGCGGTCGGCACCGCCTGGGCCGGCGTCAACGTCGGCACCGTGCCGCCGAACCCGGGTGGCGTCACCGTCACCAACCCGGGCAACCAGAGCACCAAGGTCGGCACCGCCGTCAACCTGGCCGTCAAGGCCAGCGGCGGCACCGCCCCGCTGACCTACTCGGCCACCGGCCTGCCGGCCGGCCTGTCGATCAACGCCTCCACCGGTGTGGTCACCGGCACCCCGACCACCATCGGCACCTCCAACGTCACCGTGACGGCGAAGGACTCGGCCGGCAAGACCGGTTCGACGAGCTTCACCTGGGCGGTCACCGACGTCAACACCACCTGCACCCCGGCGCAGCTGCTCGGCAACGCGGGCTTCGAGACGGGCACGGCCGCGCCGTGGACCGCCTCCAGCGGCGTCATCGACAACTCGTCCTCGCAGGCGGCGCACGGCGGCAGCTGGAAGTCGTGGATGAACGGCTACGGCTCCACCCACACCGACACGCTGTCCCAGACGGTCACCATCCCGACCGGCTGCAAGGCGACCCTCAGCTTCTACCTGCACATCGACACCGGTGAGTCCGGCTCGACGCAGTACGACAAGCTGACGGTCCAGGTCAACGGCACCACGCTGAAGACCTACTCCAACGTCGACGCCGCCGCCGGCTACCAGCTGCGGACCTTCGACCTGTCGGCCTACGCGGGCCAGACGGTGACCCTCAAGTTCACCGGCACCGAGGACTCCTCGCTGCAGACCAGCTTCGTGATCGACGACACCTCCATCGCCACGAGCTGACCCGGCGCCGGTGAAGCCGGCGGAAACCAGGTGAGACAGGGCAGGGCCCGGCGGGTGCGACCGCCGGGCCCTGTGTCGTGCCCGGGTGGTGGTCGGGCCGGTTGCGCGGTGGGAGCGTTTGTCTACGACCTGTGCCGGGCCAGTGGGAACCTGCGGAAACGTTCCTTCCAGGCTCTTGACGGGCAACGACGGTGACCCTAAGTTCGGCGCAACGCTTTCCAGCAAGTTTCAGCAAGGTTTCATGAGCGGTATTCAGGCTGCCCCACCCCAGCCACCCCCCACAGGAGACAACGTGGTCACCACCGCCCCCATCCGCCGGCCCGCCCGCAGGGTCCGGCCCGCCCGAAGGGTCCGGCCCGTCCGCGCGGCCGGTGCGCTCGGCGCCTCGGCGGCCCTCGCGCTCTCGCTCACCGCCACCCTCGGCGCCGCCCCCGCCGCGCAGGCCGCCCCGCCCGGCGGCGGCAAGGACGTCACGGCGACCCTCTTCGAGTGGCGCTTCGACTCGGTCGCCAAGGCCTGCACCGACACCCTCGGCCCCAAGGGCTACGGCTTCGTCGAGGTCTCGCCGCCCCAGGAGCACGTCCAGGGCAGCCAGTGGTGGACCTCCTACCAGCCCGTCAGCTACCGGATAGCCGGCCGCCTCGGCGACCGGACGGCCTTCAAGAACATGATCGACACCTGCCACACGGCCGGCGTCAAGGTGATCGCCGACTCGGTGATCAACCACATGTCGGCCGGCTCCGGCACCGGCACCGGCGGCACCGCGTACAGCAAGTACACCTACCCCGGCTTCTACCAGGACCAGGACTTCCACTCCTGCCGCGCCGCGATCAGCAACTACAACGACCGCGCCAACGTGCAGAACTGCGAGCTGGTCAACCTCTCCGACCTGGACACCGGCAGCGCCTACGTCCAGCAGACGATCGCCCGCTACCTCGACGACCTGGCCTCGCTGGGCGTCGACGGCTACCGGATCGACGCGGCCAAGCACATCGCCGCCGCCGACCTCGCCGCCATCAAGGCCCGGACGGCCAACCCGCAGGCCTACTGGGTGCAGGAGGTCATCTACGGCGGCGGCGAACCGATCCAGCCCACCGAGTACACCGGCACCGGCGACGTCGACGAGTTCCGCTCCGGGACGTGGCTGAAGAGCGCCTTCCAGGGCGGCCGGCTCGCCGACCTGTCCGGCTGGGGCGGCGGCCTGCTGCCGGGCGACAAGGCCCGCACCTTCGTCGACAACTGGGACACCGAGCGCAACGGCTCCACCCTGACCTACCGGGACGGCTCGGCCTACACCCTGGCCAACGTCTTCATGCTGGCCCACCCCTACGGCGCGCCCAACGTCTACTCCGGCTACGCCTTCACCGGCCACGACGACGGCCCGCCGAACGGCGGCACCGTCAACGCCTGCTTCCAGGACGGCTGGAACTGCACGCACGCCTGGCGGCAGGTGGCCAACATGGTCGGCTTCCGCAACGCGGTGGCCGGCACCGGACTCACCAACTGGTGGTCCAACGGCAGCAACGCGATCGCCTTCGGCCGGGGCGCCAAGGGCTTCGTGGCGATCAACCGGGAGAGCGGCGCGCTCACCCAGACCTTCCAGACCTCGCTGCCGGCCGGCTCCTACTGCGACGTCCAGCACGGCGACCCGGCGGCCGGCGGCTGCACCGGCCCGTCCTACACCGTCGGCGCGGACGGCCGGTTCACCGCGACCGTCGCCGCCGGTGAAGCGGTCGCGCTGCACGTCGGCGCGCCCGGCGGCGGCACGGTGGTGAGCGGCGGGGCGTCCTTCGCCGTCAACGCGACCACCAGTTGGGGGCAGAACGTCTACGTGGTCGGGGACAACGCGGCCCTCGGCGCCTGGAACCCGGCCGCCGCGCTGCCGCTCTCCTCGGCCGCCTACCCGCTCTGGAAGCTCGACGTGACGCTGCCCGCCGGGACGTCCTTCTCGTACAAGTACCTCCGCAAGGACGCCTCGGGCGCGGTCGTCTGGGAGTCCGGGGGCAACCGGACCGCGACGGTGCCCGCTTCGGGGAAGGTCGTGCTGAACGACACCTGGCGGCCGTAGTCCTCAGCCGCCCGTAGGGGGACCCTCGTCAGCCGTGTGCGACGAGGGTCCCTTCGCGTGCGGGCCGGTGCCCGGCTCAGCCTCGGCCGATGTACGGCATGGCGGTCGCCATCACCGTGGCGAACTGCACATTGGCCTCCAGCGGCAGCTCCGCCATGTGCCGCACCGTGCGGGCCACGTCGTCGACGTCCATGGTCGGCTCCACCGCGATCCGCCCGTCCGCCTGCCGGACCCCCAGGCTCATCGCGGCCGTCATGTCGGTGGCGGCGTTGCCGATGTCGATCTGCCCGCAGGCGATCCGGAACGGACGGCCGTCCAGCGACAGCGACTTGGTCAGCCCGGTCACGGCGTGCTTGGTCGCGGTGTAGGCGACCGACTGCGGGCGCGGCACGTGCGCGGAGATCGAGCCGTTGTTGATGATCCGGCCGCCCTGCGGCCGCTGCGCCCGCATCTGCCGGAACGCCGCACGCGCACAGAGGAACGCGCCGGTCAGGTTGAGGTCCACCACGGCCCGCCACTCGGCGACGTCCAACTCGTCCACGGTGGCCGGGGCGCCGAACGTCCCGGCGTTGTTGAACAGCAGGTCCACCCGCCCGAACCGCTCGACGGCCGCCGCGAACAGCGCGTCCACGGCCGCCGGGTCGGTGACGTCGGTCGGCACCACGGCGGCCTCGGCGCCGCTCAGCCGGGCGGTCTCGCGCAGCGGCCCCGCCCGCCGTCCGGCGAGCACCAGCCGCCAGCCCCCGGCCGCCAGCTCCCGTGCGACGGCCCGCCCGACGCCGCTCCCGGCTCCGGTGACGACGGCGATCTGTTCCAGCATGTCGGACTCTCCTCGGCTCGCGGCGGCTGGCCCGATCGTTCCCGATTCCCGTCCCGGCGTCACTGGTGCGAGTGTCCGAGGCGCGGGCGCCGCGGCGGGCGCTCGGCCGTTCGGGCGGTCGCCCGTCCGGACGGTTCCGCCGACGGCCCGGTGGACGGTGCGGTGGACGGCCTGGCGGACGTCCGGCGGGCGGGGTCCGGTGGGCTCCCCGCCGACCGGCGGGGAGCGCCCCCCGCCGGTCGGCAGGGGCCGCCGCAGGCTTTACCCGATCGGGAACAAACATTGGATCGCCGCTGGCCATGCGCAACCGGCCCGCCGTCGGCCACGTCATAAGATCGCAGGACGGCACGCCGCCGCGCAGGGCGGCGAGCAGCCTCCCGGGGGTCCCGCAGACAGTCGCGCCCCGGGCCTGTCCGGCCCCACCCGGGGGCCACCGCCCGGCTCCGCGGAGCGGGCGCGACACCGGTCGGAGAGTTCTCACCGTGCAGCCGCAGTCCTTCCGTTTCCGCGCCGTGCTGACCGGTGCCACCGCCTTCACCCTGGCCGCCGCGCTCGCGGCCTGCGGTAGTACGGACGGCGGGAACAAGGGCGATTCGGCGAAGGCGGGCACCGGCTCCTCGGCCCCCGGTTCCCCGGCGGCCGGCTCGACCTCGGCCTCGGCACCGGCCGCGCCGACCACGACCGCCGCCTCGGGCAAGGTGCTGATGCCCACCGGCCCGCAGGCCACCTTCGGCAAGGCCCGGGACACCGCCGCCGGCCAGATCATGATGACCACCCTGACCGGCCCCAAGTCCGGGGTCTCCGGCAAGGTCTGGGTCTGGCTCCCCCCGGAGTACAACGACCCGAAGTACGCGAAGACCGGCTTCCCCGTGCTCACCCTCTACGCGGGCGGCCAGAGCGCCGGCTACAACACCTGGACGGACAATCAGCTGCCGATCCAGGAGGCCGACGCCGACCTGGTCAAGCAGGGCAAGGCGCACCCGTTCATCATGATCATGCCGGTGCAGAACCTCGACTCCAACGAGGCCAAGGCCCTGGAGTGCGCCGACATCCCGGGCCAGCCCAAGATCGGCACCTGGATGGCCGAGGACATCCCCGACTTCGTGCGCGCCAACTTCCGCACCGTGAAGGGCCGCGACGGCTGGGGCCTGATGGGTGCCTCCACCGGCGCGTTCTGCAGCGCGAAGCTGGCCCTCCAGCACCCGGACAAGTTCAAGGCCGCCGTGCCGATCGACGGCTACTTCAACCCCGACTCCCCGCTGTGGAAGGGCTACGAGAACGACCGGCAGGCCAACAGCCCCGACCTGCTGGTCTCCCAGGGCAAGGCCGACGTGAAGATGCTGGCCACCGCCGGCGGTGCCAACGCCTACGAGATCAAGCTGGTCAAGGCCTGGGTCGCGAAGGCCGCGCCGCCGCTCTCCGTCGAGTACTACGAGCAGCCCGGCGGGAAGCACCTGACCACCGACTTCAAGAAGATGATCCCGGACACCCTGCAGTGGCTCAGCAGGAACCTCGCGGGGCCGCAGAGCGACTGAGCCCGGAGCGGACCGGCCGATTCACGGCGGCCGGTCCGCGCAGTACCTCCGGCGGCACCCGGCGAGGTCCCGCGTGCCGCCCGGGAACGACCGGCCGCCCGCGTTCCGGTGGCCTCCGGTCCCCCCGCGCCTCTCGCCGACTTCTCGGCTTCTCGGCTTCTTGGCTTCTTCCTGGCTTCCCGTCTCCCTGGCCCGCGTGGCCCGCATGGCCGCTGAGCTGCACGTCAA
Organism: Kitasatospora misakiensis; assembly: GCF_042656005.1. Classification (NCBI taxonomy): domain Bacteria; kingdom Bacillati; phylum Actinomycetota; class Actinomycetes; order Kitasatosporales; family Streptomycetaceae; genus Kitasatospora; species Kitasatospora misakiensis. The sequence continues at coordinate 68,381 of NZ_JBHSOF010000017.1, forward strand.
TCGGACATTGATTCGCCTCTGATGTCCTCCCACCACCGTGTGGGAGTGCCAGCCCACCACTTCCGCCAGGTCGAGCCAAGCCCTGCCAAGCCGTGAAGAGAGTGCCATGCCCAGCCACCTGCTGCCCGTAGCGTCCCCGGTGTCCCCGGCCGTGCCCACCCAGCGCGGCTCCGCGCCCGACCGCACCGCCGACGAGGAACCGCAGGCCGTCCGCTTCGCCGGGCTGCGGCTGGTGCACGCCGCGCTCCGCCGGGACCTCGCCCGGCTGCCCAACGCGCTCCGGCTGCTGCAGCCCGGCGAGGACGAGAAGGGCGCCGCGCTGCTGCGCCACTGGACCTTCGTCACCGCCGTGCTGACCTGCCACCACGAGCAGCAGGACACCCGGATCTGGCCCATCGTCCGCCGCTTCGCGCCCGAGCTGCGGCTGCTGCTGAACTGGTTGGAGGCGGACCACCACAACCTGGACCACTCGTTCACCCGGGTCACCACCCTGGTCCGGATCGCCAGCCGGGACACCGGTTCGGTCTGGCCGGTGGCCTACGCGATCGAGGACCTGGCCGCCCGGCTGGAGACCCATCTGCGGGTCGAGGAGCGCCAGTTGCTGCCGCGGATGGACGCGGTCTTCGCGGAGGGTTCGCGGGTGGGCAGCCTGCCCGAACTGCTCGACGTGATGCACTCGGCCGACGGGCCGGGGACGCCGGACGCGCTGGCCTGGCTGCTGGACGGCGTCGAGCCGGAGGTGGTCGAGCGGCTGCTCGCCGACTGCGACGACATGGTGGCCCGGCACTGGCCGCACTGGCAGGCCACCTACCAGCGCTGCACGGCGCCGCTGTGGGGGGCGTCCGAGGCCTGGGACGCGGCCGGCGAGTGAACGCCGGGGCTTCTGTGGTGCTTTGACGCTCGGCAGCCTGAGGCCGCTCGGGCGCGTTCCGGTCAGCGCAGACCCAGGCGGGCCAGGTAGCCCGGCAGGTCGGACGGGTCGTGGGTGGCCAGGCCCAGGTAGCCGTCCGGTCGGACGACGAACAGGCCCTGCCCGTACGCCCGCTCCGCGACGCCGCCGTCGATCCGGTGCCCGTGCACCCCGGCGGGCAGCTCCGGCAGCTCCGGCAGCGCGCGGCCGACCGCGAGCACGGTGACGTGCGGGCCGCGGAACAGGTCGAACAGCCGCCGCGCCGTCCCGGTTGCGGCGTCCAGCACCGAACCGTCCAGCGGGGCGTCCGGGGCCCGTTCGCCGGCCCGTAGCGCGTCCTCGGCCAGGCCGGGGCGTGCCTCGACGGTCAACGGGCCGTCCTCGTAGCCGAGTCCGAGCTGTTCGGTGCGCGGGCCGCGCCGCAGCCCGCCGTCCCGGACGCCGCCGGCGCGGTGCAGCCGGGTGGAGATGTCCAGGACGTCGGCGGCGATCGGCAGGCGCTCCGCCTCGTAGCTGTCCAGCAGGGCCTCGTCGGCGCCGTGCCGCAGCACCTGGCCGAGCTTCCAGCCCAGGTTGTACGCGTCCTGGACGCTGGTGTTGAGGCCCTGGCCGCCGGCCGGGGAGTGGATGTGCGCGGCGTCGCCGGCCAGGAAGACCCGGCCGTCCCGGAGCCGCTCGGCGAGCGCCGCGCGCGGCCGGAAGTCGGACGCCCAGTGCACCCGGCCGAGCGCCGACTCCGGCAGGTGGGTGCGGGCCGCGATCGTCCGCCGCACGCCCGCCGCCGAGGTGTCGGGCTCCTGCGGGCCGCTGCCGTCCTCCCCGCCGAACTGGGCGAACAGCTGGAAGGCGGTGGTGCTCGGCAGCGGGCAGAGCAGCACCGCGCCGCCGGGCGCCTTCGGCCAGATGTGCCAGTTCTCGCGGTCCAGGCCGTCGACCTCCAGGTCGGCGACCAGGCTCGGACGCGGGTCGACCTGCTCGCCCGCCATCGGGATGCCCACCGCCCGGCGGACGGCGGAGCGGCCGCCGTCGGCGGCGACCAGGTAGCGGGCGGAGACGGTCCGCTCGGCGCCGTCGGGGCCGGTCAGTCGCGCCTCGACCCGGTCGGGGTGCTGGTCGAGGCCGCTCAGCGCGGTGCCGAAGGCGACCTCGCCGCCGAGCTCGCGCAGCCGCTCGTACAGCAGCTCCTGGGTGCGCCACTGCGGAAGCATCCAGACCGCCGGGAACGGCACGGTCGGGTCCGGCTCGGGGGTCCCGACGAGGTCCCACTCGCCCTGCCGCTCGCCGTCCTCCCAGCTCAGCATCCGGGGGTAGGGCCGGCCGGCGGCGTGCACGGCGGCGAGCAGGCCGAGGTCCTCGAAGACCTCCTGGGTGCGGGGCTGGAGGCCCTTGCCGCGCGAGCCGGGGAACAGCGCCCCGGCCTTCTCGACCAGCAGCGCGGACACCCCGCGCCGGGCGAGGTCGCAGGCGAGGGTCAGGCCGGTCGGGCCGGCGCCGACGACGAGGACCTCGGTTTGGGTCCGGGCGTGCGTCATCGCGAACTCTCCTTAACGTCGTTAAGCTGCTGACGTCCGGAAGCATGGGCTTAACGGTGTTAAATTGTCAATGCCGAAGGGCGGGCCGAACCCGGCCGCGCCGCCCCGAGGACCGGCCGCCACGAAGGCACGAAAGGAAGCGCGACATGCCGCCGAAGCTGGACCGCGCCCAGGTGGTCGACGCCGCCCTGCGCCTGCTCGACGAGACCGGACTGGAGGGGCTCACCCTGCGCCGGATCGCCACCGCGCTGGACGTCAAGGCCCCCGCGCTCTACTGGCACTTCGCCAACAAGCAGGCGCTGCTCGACGAGATGGCCACCGAGATGCTCCGCCGGATGTCCGCCGGGCCGTCCGCCGCCCCGGAGAGCTGGCAGGCGGCGATCACCGACACCTGCCGCACCCTGCGCGCCGCCCTGCTCGGCTACCGGGACGGCGCCAAGGTCTTCAGCGGCACCCGGCTCGCCGACTACGGGCACACCGAGGGGCAGGAGGCCCTGCTCACCGCGTTCCGCCGGGCCGGCTTCGAACTCGCCGACGCCGTGCTGGCCTTCACCACCGCGTACGCGTTCACCATCGGGTTCGTCATCGAGGAGCAGGCCGTCCAGCCGGTGCCGGGGGAGCGCGCGCCCGACTACGACCCGGACCGGCGGGCCGCCGCGATCGATCCCGAGCACGCGCTCGCCGCCGCCGCGAGCCGGGAGCTCTTCGGCGACTTCGAGCGGCGCTTCGAGCGCGGCCTGGCCATCGTGGTGGCCGGCGTCGAGGCCTCGCTCCGGCCCGCGTCCGGGCACGGCCCGGTGCGCGGCGACGCTACTCCGGCAGCCGGTTGAGCCAGGTGATCGGCGTGACCGCGATCGCCGTCTCCGGTGAACCGTCCCACTCCAGCGGCAGCCCGGCCGCCGTCAGCGCCGCGACGACCTCGCGCCCGACCTCGGCCGTCCGCCGCACGGCCTCCTCCGTCGATTCGCCGTCCACCTGGAACCCGCCGTACCGCAGCATCAACGCACCGCCGTCGGCGGCCCGTTCGGTGTCCTGCTGGTGGAAGAACACGAAGCCGCGCGAATCCTCGTCGGCCTCGCCCCCGATCTCGGCGTAGCCGCAGTTCGCGCAACAGGTGAAGTCCATCGCGGCGACGATGCCCAGCTCCTCCAGGGCGTCGAAGGCGATCTCCAGCCGGTCGACGTCGGTCGTCTCCGGCCAGGAGGCCTGCTCCTCCAGACGCTCCCGCCACAGCGGAGCGACGATCCGCTCTGCCTCCTCCATCGTCAGTCCCTGGTCGTCGAGGACCTCGACCAGGGACTCCGCTATCTCGTCCGGCTCCTGGAAGCCGCACCGGATCAGCTCGCGGGCCCGCTCCTCGGCGTCCCGCAGTACCTCGTCGGCAAGGGTGCTCTGTACGGTGTCCTGGTCCATACCCGCATCCAAGCACCCCCCTCTGACAACCGCCCCGGCCCGACGGCTACGTCGGCCCCGCCGCCGGATCGGTCGCCGGCTCAGCCGGTGGCGAGCCGGAACTCCAGGTTCCCGAAACGCACCTGGTCGCCGGGGCGGACCCGGACGCCGCCGAGGATCCGGTACCCGTTCACATGGGTGCCGTTGGTCGAGCCGAGGTCGTACAGCACCCAGCCGTCGCCCTCGTGGCGCAGCTCCGCGTGGTGGCGCGAGACCGACGCGTCGTTCAGCCGCAGTCCCGAGCCGGGGATCCGGCCGATCGTCAACTGTCCGCCCCCGGCCTGCGGGAGGCTGAGCCCCGGCAGCCGTTCGGCCCGCCAGGCCCCGCCGAGGCGCACACCGAAGGCGGAGACCCGGCCCACCGCGCGTAGCAGGAACCGTCCGATCGGGTTCCCGGCCGGCAGGTCCGCCATCACCGACTTCAGTTCGGCGCGGCTGCTCGCACGGAGGACGAGATCCAGTCGGCCCAGGAAGGTGTCGTGCGACAGCCGGCCGTTCCCGGCACCCTCCCGCAGCACGTCGAGCGCCTGCTCCCGCTCGGCCTCGGACGGCCGGACCACCTGGGTCCGGTTCTCACGCGACATCATGGACCGATTCTCGGCCGCCCCCGCCGACCTGTCCAGATTCCCGGGCCCGTAGGTGCCCGCCGGTACGAGGCCGTGACGAGCGGTCCGACCGGGGGGCCTCAGGCCTTCCGCGCGGCGGCCGCGATCTTGGCCGTGGTGTGCAGGAAGCGCGAGGTCACCGACCCCTGGTACGACTTCCCGAAGAGACTGCCGGTGGTGACCCACTTCCCGTTCCGCAGGTGCACCACGACGAACGCGGTGCCGGGATCGGCGCCGATCACCTCGTAGTCGCCCTTCGGCGAGGTGAACGGGATCGGGAAGTCCGCGGGCAGCGGCTCGGACAGGAAGTTCACCGTGAGCCGCACGTCCGGGGTGACCTCGACGCCCGCGAACGGCTCGGCGTCCAGCACCGCCTGGACCTCGTCCACCGTGCGCAGCAGCACCGGCACCGGGAAGCCCAGCCGCTCGGCCAGGTGGTGCTCGATCCGCGCGGTCAGCGCGGCCCGGCCCGCCGCGTCGGTGTCCTCGGCGGTGAAGAACACGTTGCCGCTCTGGATGTAGGAGCCGACGCGCTCCAGGCCGAGCTCGCCGAAGAGCGCCCGCAGCCGCTCCATCTTCACCGTCCGCCCGCCGACGTTCACGGCGCGCAGGAAGGCGATGTAGGTGGTCGTAGTGGTCACCCGGCCAGTGTGGCACCGCGCACCGACAACGCACGGTGGGCGAGCGGCCGTGCGGTCGGGCGGCCGGTCGGGCGTCCACCGTCGTACGGTCGGGCGTCCGCCGTCCGCCGTCCGCCGTCCGCCGTCGGCCGGTCGGGCGGTCGTCGCACGGCGGGTGTCGGTGCCCGGTGCCACACTGGCGGCATGGCTACCTGGCAGGATTTCGAGCACGAGGCGCCGGACCTCGCCCCCGCGGTGCGGGCCCGCTTCGAGGCCAACAAGCACCACGTCCTGGCGACGCTGCGCAAGGACGGTTCGCCCCGGGTGAGCGGCATCGAGGTGGACTTCATCGGGGCCGACCTGACGCTCGGGTCGATGCTCGACGCGGTCAAGGCGCGGGACCTCCGCCGCGACGCCCGCTTCGCGCTGCACAGCAACCCGAGCGACGAGACGCTGGCGGGCGGCGACTCCAAGGTGTCCGGCCGGGCCGTCGAGCTCACCGACGACACGGAGCGCGCCGCCTACGAGTCCGAGCTGCCCGAGCCGCCGCCCGGCCCGTACCACGCCTTCCGGCTGGAGCTGGAGCAGGTCGTGCACACCACCGTCGAGGACGACAGGGTGCGGATCAGCTCCTGGCGCCCGGGGGAGCCGGTACGGCGGTACGAACGCCGCTGACCTCCCCGGCACGGCCGCTGGCCGCGGCGGGGAGCCGGGAGCTTCAAGAGGGGCCTTGCGGCAGTACGGACCGGACGGCCTCGGGCGTGCGCGCGACCACGGCGTGCCCGTCGTCCGCGGTGATGATCGGGCGCTGGATCAGGATCGGGTGCTCGGCCATCGCGGCGAGCCAGCTCGCGCGGTCGCCCTCCTCCCGGCCCCACTGCTTCATGCCCAGGTCCTTGGCCACCGGCTCGTCGGTCCGGGCGATGTCCCACGGCTCAAGGCCGAGCCGCTCCAGCACCTGCTCCAGCTCGGCGACGCTCGGCGGGTCCTCCAGGTAGCGCCGCACGGTGTACTTCATACCCGCGCCGTTCAGCTCGTTCAGTGCGCTGCGGCACTTCCCGCAGCGCGGGTTGATCCAGATCTCCATCCCGCCACCCTACCGACCGCTCCCCGCCCGGCCCCGCCCCCGCGCCGTCCGGGCCCGCTCCGCCGCCCCGCGCCCGGCCGCGCCGTTCCCCTCCCGATACGGGAACTCCCCTCCGTCCGCCGACAGTTGTCCGTGGGGGAGTTGGATCTACGGGAGGGGACACCGCATGGACGGCGCGTCGATCATCGAGCAGCTCATGACCACCGAGGGGCGTTTCGACCCCTATCCGCTCTACGCGCGGGCGCACGAACTCGGCGTCGCCGTCCCGGCCGGCCCCGGCGTGGTCCTGGTGGTCGGGCACGCCGCCGCCAGCCAGGTGCTGCGCAACCCCGCCTTCGCCGTGGAGGACAACCGGAGCCTCGCCGCCGACAACGCGGAACTGCTCGCGCACCCCTCCGTCGAACTGCTCGGCCGCTCGATCCTCCAGCGCAACGCCCCGGACCACGGCCGGGTCCGCTCGCTCGTCGCCTCGGCCTTCAACGCCCGCCGGGTCGCCGCCCTACGCCCGGCGGTCGAGACGACGGTGTCCCGGCTGCTCGACGAGCTGGCCGAGCTGGGCGCCGACGGCTCGCCCGTCGACTTCATGGACGCCTTCGCCTTCCGCCTCCCGGTCGAGGTGATCTGCGAACTGCTCGGCGTCCCCGCCGCCGACCGCCACCGCTTCCGCGCCCTCAGCTCGGACCTCACCATCGCCCTGGAAGTCATCCAGGACCTCGGCGAACTGGCCGCCGCCGACCCGGCCGCCGAGGAACTCTCGGTCTACTTCGAGGAGTTGATCGCCGAACGGCTCGCCCGGCCGACCGGCGACCTGGTCAGCGACCTGGCCCGGATCGCCGCCGACTCCCCGGAGCGGATCTCCGGGGAGGAACTGCTGAGCAACCTCGTCCTCCTCCTGGTGGCCGGCTTCGAGACCACCACCAACCTCCTCGGCAACGGCCTCGCCCTGCTCTTCCGCCACCCGGAGGCCGCCGAGGGCCTGCGCACCGGCTCGCTCGACCCCGCGCTGTTCACCGACGAGGTGCTGCGCTTCGACTCCCCGGTCCAGCTCACCTCGCGGATCTCCACCGCCCCCGACCTCGCGGTGGCCGGCCTGCCCACGCCCCCCGGCACCGCGGTGTTCGTCATGCTGGGCGCCGCCAACCACGACCCCGCCCGCTACGCCGACCCGGGCCGCTTCGACCCGGCCCGCACTGACAGCCAGCCGCTCAGCTTCGGCGGCGGCCCGCACTTCTGCCTCGGCAGCCAACTCGCCCGGCTGGAGGCGGACATCGCCATCCCGGCCCTGCTCGACCGGTTCCCCCGGCTGGCCCTGGCCGAGGTCCCCGTCCGCCGCGACCGCCTCGTCCTCCGCGGCTACGAGACCCTCCCCGTCACCGTCCGCTGAGCCCGGGCGGACCGGCCGTGCCCGCGCCTGAGCCCGCGCCCCCGCCTCCGGCGAGGAGGTGGCTGCGGGCCGACTGGTAGGAGCAGCCGGCGGCGTCGAAGGCGGCGGCCGTGGCGCGGACCCGGGCCGGCTCGCCGTCCAGGAGGGCTTCGGCCCGGTCGAGCTGCGCGGCGGCGACCGGGTCGCCCGCGCGCCGGGCGAGTTCGACGGCCCGCTCGGCGAAGGCGACGGTCTCCCGCGCGGTGTTGTCCGGACTGCCCTGGACGGAGCCGTAGGCGTCGGCGAGGACGGCCGCCTCGGCCAGCGCGAGGGCGGCGGCCTGCTCGTAGCGCTGCTGGGACTCGGCGAGCAGATGGCGGGCGAAGGCCGGTTCGGCCAGCGCCAGGGCGAGGCGGTGGGCGTCGGCCCGCCGTTCCGGCCGGTCGGCGGCCCAGGCCAGGGCGGCCGCCACGGCCGCCACCACCCGGTCCGGACCGGTGACCGGGGCCAGGTCGACGAACCACACCCGTCCGCGACGTGGCCGCCCTCGACGACGGCGCCCTGTGGCCCACCGGCTTCGCCCTGACCGCCCTCACCCCCGAGATCGAGGACCGCATCACCGCCCTCCTCACCCGGGCCGTCCTCACCCGGGCCGTCGGCTGACCCCGGTCGCCAGGGACGACCGGCCCGGGGGACCGGCGTCGAGCGCGTCCCGACCTCAGTGGAGCGGGATCTCGGCCCAGATGGTCTTGCCGGTGAGACTGTGCCGGGTGCCCCAGCGGTGCGCCATCTGGGCGACGAGCATCAGGCCGCGGCCCCCCTCCTCCCAGTCACGGGCGCGGCGCAGGTGCGGGGCGGTGCTGCTGGCGTCCGAGACCTCGCAGATCAGGACCTGGTCGCGGATCAGCCGCAGGGTGATCGGCGCGGCGGCGTAGCGGATCGCGTTGGTCACCAGCTCGCTGACGATCAGTTCCGCCGGATAGATCTCCTCGCCCGCGCCCCACTCGGACAGCCGTTGCGAGACCGCCTTGCGGGCCGTCGCGACCGCGGACGGGTCGGCCGGGACGTCCCAGGTGGCGACGTGGTCGTCGTCCAAGGCGCTGGTGCGCGCGATGACCAGGGCGACATCGTCGCGGGGCCGCCCCGCCACCAGGTCGGCGAGGACGGCGTCGCAGGCGGCCTCCAGCGATGGTCCGGCGTCCGCGAGCACCTGGCACAGCCGTCGGTACCCGTCGTCGACGTCGCGCTCGCGGGTCTCCAGCAGACCGTCGGAGAACAGCGCCACCAGGCTGCCCTCGGCCAGTTCCACCGTCGTCGCCTCGAAGGGCAGCCCGCCGACGCCGAGCGGCGGGCCGATCGACAGCCGGGCCGCGGCCGGCGTGCCCTCCGGCGGCACGATCACCGGTGGCGGATGCCCCGCGCTGGCCATCGTGCACGTCCGGGACACCGGGTCGTAGATCGCGTAGCAGCAGGTGGCGCCTATCTCGCCGACCTCCCCGGTGGCGCCGGCCTCCGAGGACAGCCGCACCACGAGGTCGTCCAGGCTGGTCAGCAACTCGTCCGGCGGCAGGTCCAGGTCCGAGAGGGTGCGTACGGCGGTGCGCAGCCGGCCCATGGTCGCGGTGGCGCGGATGCCGTGGCCCACGACGTCGCCGACGACCAGGCCGATCCGGGCGCCGGAGAGCGGGATCAGATCGAACCAGTCACCGCCGATCCCGGAGCGTGTCGACGCCGGGATGTACCGGGAGGCCGCCTCCATCGCCGCCTGCTCCGGCATGCGCTGCGGCAGGAGGCTGTGCTGCAGGGCCAGCGCGGTCTCACGCTCACGGGTGTACCGGCGGGCGTTGTCGATCGCGACGGCGGCTCTGGCGGCCAGCTCCTCGGCCAGCAGGAGGTCGTCCTGCCCGAACCGTTCCATCCGGTCGGGGCGGCTGCGGCGGTAGAACACGGAGACGCCGAGCGTGACCCCGCGGGCACGCAACGGCACCGCCACCATCGAGTGGTAGCCCTGGTCCCGGATGATCGCGGCACGGCGCCGGTCCGTCTCCATCCAGTGGACGAACGCGGGGTCGTCGGCGTTGCAGAGCACTCCGCCGCCGGTGGCGAGGGCGCGCGCCGGGGGTGTGAACTCCGGATAGCTGTCGGTGGTGCCGATCTCCAGGACGGTCGGCAGTCGCGTGCCCGGGGCGAAGCGGTGCGCGATCCGCCGGAGCACCACACTGCCGGAGAGCTCGCCCTCACCCGGTTCGACATCGGCTTCGAGCGCGACGAGCAGGTCGACGCTCGCGAAGTCCGCGAACTCGGGGACGGTCACCTCCAGCAGCTCACGCGCGGTGCGGTCGAGATCCAGCGTGCTGCCGATCCGCCGGGAGGCGTCGTTGAGCAGGACCAGCCGCTTGCGGGCCCAGAACTGCTCGGTCATGTCGTGGGCGACGAGGGCGACACCGTGCACCGTGCCGTCGGAGTCCTTCAGCGGAGCGAAATCGACGGACCACGCGTGGATCCGCCGCTCGCCCCCGGTGCGCTGGAAACTCTCCAGGTACACCGGCTCGCCGCTCTCCAGCGCGCGGCGCAGTCCGTCGGCGAGGTCGACGGCCTGCGGCTGGGTGGTGATGTCGAGCATGCCCAGGCCGCGCACCGCGCTGTCCGGCAGGCCGACGACGGGGACCATGGACTGGTTGGAGTGGCGGTACCTGAGCCGCGCGTCGTACAGCGAGACCGAGCAGTGCGGCAGCTGCTCGAACGCCCACTGCGCCAGATCCTCGTCCTCGGGCCGGGGCTCCGACCCCGTCAGCGCGCACACGACGCGCCAACTGTCCGGCGGGTCGTTCGGCGGGTCGTCCAGTGGGTCGTCCAGTGGGTCGTCCGGTACGCCGTGATGCGCGACCACGGTCACGTCCACGCGCCGCCCGTCGCGGTGCCGCAGGGCGAGCGGGCCGCTCAGCCGTTCCGGGTTCCCGGCCAGCGCCCGGCGCAGGTCGGCGCCGTTGACGGGCTCGACCAGCAGGTCCGCTGCGGGCCGCCCCACGACCTCCTCGGCGGGATGGCCCAGGAGCCGCTCGGCGTCGGCGTTCCAGCCCGTCACGTACCCGCGGCCGTCGACGACCACCACCGCCGTGCCTGCTTCGCCACCGCGCCATGCGGCCGGTCGGCCCTCGGGAGGGCGCCCATCCTGTTTCGTCACGGCATGATCACTCACAGAAATCCGGGAGCACCAGCCTAGCCCGGCAGGGAGAACAGCAACAACAGCACCGGCGGCCCCCCGGCCACGCCCGCAGCCCGGGGACGGAACGCGAGCGGGGGCTGCTGGCCGGTGCGGCGTACGAGCTGCGCGCTGTGGTGGCGGGCGACGGCGTCGGCGGTGTCGAGGCGGCGGAGGGCTTCGGTCAGGCTGTGCGCCTCCTGCCGGCCGGCCTCCTCACCCCCCACCCCCGCCTCCCGGACGCCCTGGCACACCCCGCCGCCCTGGCAATCCTGGACACGCCGTACCGCGCCCCCGAGGTGCTGTGACACGACGGGAGGGCCGGACACCGCCGCGGTGTCCGGCCCTCGTCGGTCAATGGGTCAGAACTGGAGCGACCAGCTGTTGATGTAGCCGGTGTCCTTCGCCGCGTTGTCCGTCACCCGGAGCTTCCAGGTGCCGTTCGCGGTCTCGGAGGAGGCGTTGACGGTGTAGGTGGCCTGCACGTCGTCCGCGCTGTCGTTGGTGTTGTAGTCCTTGAGCGGGTAGGCGCTGCCGTCGGGGGCGATCAGCTGGATCTGCAGGTCACCGCGGAAGGTGTGGCGGATGTCCACGGCGACGGTGAGGGCGGCCGGGGCGTTGCCGGTGAGGCCGGTGACGGCGACCGGGGAGTCGACGGTGGTGTTGTCGCCGACGGCGTAGTCGGTGGTGTTCTCGAACTTCTTGCCCGTGGGGGGCGTGGTGGTGCCCCCGCCGCTCTTGAGCAGGCGGTTCGGCGAGTTGGGGCCGGGGTTGGTCACCTTGTTGGCGGTGGCGTCCGCGACCAGCTGGTCGCGGATCTGCTGCGGCGTCCAGGTCGGGTTGGCGGAGAGCAGCAGGGCGGCGGCGCCGGCGACGTGCGGGGAGGCCATCGAGGTGCCGTTCATGGTGGCGTTCCAGTTGTCACCGTTGTTGGAGGCGGAGGTGATGTTGGAGCCCGGGGCGAACAGGTCGAGGCAGGTGCCGAAGTTGGAGTAGTTGGCGCGGGCGTCCGAGGAGTCGATGGCGCCGACGGTGATCGCCGCGCCGGTCGAGGCGGGCGTGGAGGTGCAGGCGTCCCGGTTGTTGTTCCCGGCCGCGACGGCGTAGGTGATGCCCGAGGCGATGGACCTGGCGACCGCGTCGTTGACGGTCTGGGTGGTGTCGCCGCCGATGCTCATGTTGGCGACGGCGGGCTTCGCGGCGTTGGCGGTGACCCAGTCCACGCCCTTGATGATGGTCGACCAGGGCGCCGAGCCGTTGCAGTCCAGCACCCGGACGGAGACCAGCTTCACGCCCTTGGCCACGCCGTAGGTGGTGCCGCCGACGGTGCCCGCGACATGGGTGCCGTGGCCGTGGCAGTCGGCGGCGTTCGCGTCGTTGTCGACGAAGTCGTAGCCGCTGACCGCCCGGCCGCCGAAGTCCTGGTGGCTGAAGCGGACACCGGTGTCGAGCACGTACGCGGTGATGTTGGAGGCGGTGGTGGCGTAGCTGTACGCCCGGTCGAGCGGGAGCGCGGTCTGGTCGATCCGGTCCAGGCCCCAGGACGGCGGGTTGGGCTGGGTGTCGGCGATATGGGCCATGCCGTCCGCCTCGACCCGGCGCACGCCCGGCTCGGCGGCCAGGCGGCGGGCCTCCGCGGGGGAGAGGCGGACGGCGAAGCCGTTCAGCGCGGCGGTGTAGACGGGGCCGAGGCTGCCACCGTGGCGGTCCGCCAACTGCTGCGCCTTGGAGGTGACTTCGGTGCTGGTGCCGCCGTCGGCCAAGGTCACGAGGTACGCGCCTTCGATCGCGCCGGGCCGGTCGGTGCCGATCACGGTGCCCTCGGCGGCGGAGGCCGGTGCGGCGGCCAGGGCCGGGGTGACGAGGGCGGCGAGCAGGACCGCTGCCGCCGTGGCGGCGCTGTGCCGGTGGAGCCGTGCTCGGAGCTGCATGGGGGTCTCCTGGAGCAGATGGGGGTGTCGGGAGGGCGGGCGGCGGCCGGCCGGCTGGTGTGCCGGACGTCGTCTCCACCGGGCCGTGGCCGCACCGGAGTTGTGGGGCGGTGCGGACCGTTCGGCCGTGGGGCTCCGGGTCGTCGGGTCGCTGGGCAAGAGCATCGGGCCGGCCGGCGCCCGGCAGCCAGGTTTGACGGCACCCAGACAAGACCCCTGAGCCACCCAGAAAACCGTCCGTCCCGCGGGCTCGGCGGCTTCCGTCGCGTGGTGCGGTGGGCCTTCGCGCCTACTTCGGGTTCTCCGGGGCCGGGGCGAGGGCGAGGGCCGGACCCAGGGCGGTGCGGGAGGGGACGGCGAGCTTCCGCATGGCGTTGGCGATGTGGTGCTCGACGGTGCGGTGGGAGAGGACGAGGCGCTCGGCAATCTCCGCGTTGCGGAGGCCGGCGGCGGCGAGTTCGGCGATTTCGCGCTCGCGCGGGGAGAGGGCGTCGCCGTAGGGGCGGCGCCCGCCGCGCGTGGGCGGGGTGATGCCGTGGTCGCGCAGGAGGGTGCGGGTGAGGGTGGTGTCCCAGGTGGCGCCGAGGGCGGTGAAGCGGTCGAGGGCGGCCAGGACGTCGGGCGCGCCCTCCTGGCCGGTGGCCATGAGGGCGCGGCCACGGGCGAGTCGGGCGCGGGCCTGCTCGTAGGGGCGGTCGGCGGCGGACCAGGCGTGCTCGGCCTCGGTCCACGGCTCGGGGGCGGGGCCGAGCAGCGCCCGGCAGGTGGCCAGGGCGGCGTGGCCGGCCGGGGCGTCCCGGCCGGCGAGGCCGTCGGCGAACTCGGCGGTGAGGGCCTCGGCGGCCGGGCGGTCGCCGAGGGCGGTGAGGGACTGGACGGCGGCGGGGACCAGTTCGGCGGCCCAGACCCAGGCCTCGATCCGGCGCAGCGCGTCGAGGGCGGGGCCGGTGTGCTCCCGGGCCCGGCCCGGCCGTCCGGCGGCGAGTTCGATCCGGGCCAGGGCGCCGGCGGAGGCGGCGGTGATCATGCCGGTGTCCTGCCGGACAGTGCGCTGGGCCTCGGTCAGGAACCGCCGGGCGGTGCCGGTACGGCCGCCGACCAGCGCGTGCAGGCCGCGCAGCAGGGTGGCCTCGGCGGCCAGGTCGGGGATGTCGGCGTAGTCGGCGGCCGCCGCGGCCGCCCGGGCGTCCAGCTGCTCCCAGTGGCCGCCGGTCCAGTCCAGGATGAGCCGGGCGATGTGGGCGAGGCCGTAGAAGTACGGGCTTTCGGCCTCCTTGAGCAACTCCTCGACCCGGGCCAGGAAGTGGGCGGCGGCCCAGGGGAGGCCGAGCAGGACGCAGGCCTGGGCGAGGTTGGCGTTGGCCCGGGTGAGGTGCTGGCGTTGGACGGGGGAGCCGGGCTCGGCGGGCAGCTCGCGGACGGCGTCCCAGGCGGCGGGGTCGCCGATGAACATCAGGGTGCTGACCCGGTTGGCCTGGACGGCGATCAGGGTGTCGGGGTCGCCGATCGTGGCGGCCAACTCGTCGGAGCGGGTGAGCCATTGGAGGTGGCGCCGGAACGGCCAGCCGCTCACCGAGGGGATGGCCAGCGTGGACATCGCCCGGGCGGCGAGCTCCGGCCGGTCGGTGAGGTCGGCGATCGCCTCGGCGATCTCCTCCCGCCCGGCCTCTCCGGCGCCGGCCTGGTTGCGCAGCAACATCCCGGTGTTGAGCCGGAGTTCACCCCGGAGGCCGGTCGGCAGCGACTCCCCGGCGAGGACCTCGCGCAGCAGCGGTACCGTCCCCGGGTCCGGCCGCCCGGTGAGCGCGGCCTGGCTGAGCTTGAGCGCGAGGCGGGCCCGCCGCGCGCCGGTCGCGGCGCGGGCCGCGTCGCCGAGCCGGGCGACGGCCTCCGCCCCGCGACCGGCCCGGGCCGCCTCGTCGGCCGCCGCCTCGGCGTACTGCGGCCACCGCGGGGAGGCGGCCAGCCGGTGGTGGCGGGCGAGTTCGGCCAGCGGGGCGCGGTCGGGGCCGGAGCGCAGACGGCGGGCGGCCCGGAGGTGGAGCTGTCGGCGCCGCTCCGGGTCGGTGAGTTCGGCGGCGGCGGCCCGGGCGAGCGGGTGGGCCGGGGCGAAGGTGCCGTCGGGGTGGCCGGCCAGCAGACCGGCCTCGGTGGCGGGGGGCAGGGCGGTGGCCGCCTCGGTGGGCGGGAGGCCGGCTACGGCGGCCAGGGTGGTGGCGGTCACGGGGAGGTCCAGCACGGCTGCGGCCTGCACCAACTGCCGTGCATTGTCCGGCAGTTCGGAGATCCGGCCGAGGAGCTCCCGGCGGGCGGACGCCGGCAGGGGCGGGGTCTCCGGCGGGAACGGCAGGTCGGCGGCGGCCAGCAGGGCGGCGGCCAGGCCGGGCAGCCCGGCGGTGCAGCGCAGGACTTCGGCCAGCAGGGCGGCAGAGGGTGGACCGGCCGAGCCCGGAGGCCCCGGCAGCAGGGCGAGTTGGTCGAGGTCCAGCGGTTCGACGGCCAGCTCGGTGGTCGGCCGTCGGGCGTCGGCGAGGATGCCGGCCAGGGCCAGCTCGGCGGCGGGGGAGCGGCGGCTGGTCAGCACCAGCCGGGCGGCGGGAGGCTGCCCCACCAGGTACCGCAGGAAGCGCAGCGTCAACGGGTCGGCCGCGTGCAGGTCCTCCAGGACGAGCACCGGCTGGAGTTCGGCCAGCAGCGCCGTCAACCCCCGGAACACCAGGTGCGGTTCGGTGGACGGCGGCGGCGGGGGCAGCTGACCGGCCAGCTCCGGCAGCAGGCCGTGCAGCGCGCCGGTCACCGGCGGCAGGGTGGCCGGGCCGAGCAGCGCGGCGGCCGGGGCGAGCGCGTCCACCACCGCGCCGAGCGGGAACCGCTGCCCGCCCCCGGCGCACCGCCCGGTCAGCAGCGGGCGCCCGCCGGGTAACGGCAGCCGGGCCAACTCGCCCACCACCGCACTCCGGCCCGCCCCGGCCGGCCCGGTCAGCAGCACCACACAGGCCGGCTCGGCGAGCGCCGCGGTCAGCCCGGCGAGCACCTCCGCCCGCCCGACGAGCGGCCCCGGACTCGCGACTGGCCTCACTGGGCGCACGGGTCCCCCCTCCCCCCTGGTCACCCCACTCGGACCGGCCGCCCACCCTAGCCGGGCACCGCGGACCCGGGGTCGGCCGGAGGAAAGAACCGTGGACCACCGGGGTTTTCTGGGTGCTCCCGGCGGGACCCCGGAGGACGGAGCGGCCTCCCGCTGGCCGAAAGCCGGCATGCGCGGAGCCCTTGACGATGCGCCTGACCTGCCGTGCGCGCCGTCCGCAACTCGGGCCGCCCAAGCGCCGACCAGCGTCGGAGCTGCGCGGACCGCCCCAATGTTCGGCAGTATCTTGACGGCTAATTCTCAGATGCCTAAGTTGAGCGCAGTTCCAGCCCTCGAAGGAGGAGTGACCCGCAAGCGGCAGTGACGCACACGGAGGAGTCCCCCGTTGCACAACGAAGGCATCGGTTCCTGGCCCGCGCGCCGGGCCCGTAGGACGCCGCACCGCACTGCCCTGCTCCACGAGGGCCGGTCCACCAGTTACGTCGAGCCGCACCGCAGGTCCGGCCGCCCCGCCCACCTGCCGCACCTGCGGGGAGTGCGCCGCGGCGACCGCGTGGCGTTCCTCGGCCCCAATCACCCCGCCTTCCTGGAAGCCCTCTTCGCCGCAGGGCGGGTGGGCGCCGTCTTCGTTCCGCTCAACACCCGCCTGGCCGCGCCGGAGCTGCGCTACCAGCTCCGCGGCTGCGGTAGCGGAGATCTCCTGACGGTGCATCAGGGAGCTGATCCACTGAAGGGGTTGGCGCAGGAATCGGAGGTGTGGGAGGTCGAGGGGGAGGAGTTCGAGGCGCTGCTCGCCCACCTCGACGGTCGGCCGGCCCGCTACAAGACCCCCAGGTCCGTGCGCTTCACCGATGCGCTGCCCCGCGGCGGCACCGGCAGGCTGCTCAAGGGGCCGATCCGCAGCGCCCACGGGCAGGGCTGACCCGCTCCTCGCCTGCCCCGGAGCGCGCCCATCAGGTAGGCCCCCGCGTACCCCGCACCGTCCACGGCCGCACCGCCCTGCTCACTCTCGGCGGCGCCGACCTCGGCCGCGGCTTCCCCGTTCGCCCCTTCCCCCAGGAGGACCGTCCATGCCCACCTCCACCAAGGCGCCGGTGCGCCCCGCGCAGAGCGGCCCCGCGCTCAGGCGCGGCACTCTGGTCGCCGGACTCCTCGCCGTGTGCACCGCCCAGATCGGCCTGGCCATCCCGGCCACTCTCAACGGCCTCTTCCAGAGCCAACTGCATCCCGTCGGCTCGCAGTTGACGTGGATCTCGGACGCCTTCCTGCTGCCGGTGGCGGTGCTGGAGCTGACCTTCGGCCTGCTCGGCGACCTTCTGGGCCGCAAACGGTTGCTGGTCGGCGGCGCCGCCCTGCTGGCCGTCGGCGAAGTCGTCAGCGCCACGGCGTCGGGCATCCACCAACTCTGGGTCGGACAGGCCCTGGCCGGCTTGGGCGCCGCGGCGCTCTTCCCGACCTCCCTGGCGATCCTCGCCGCGGGCGCCGCGTCGACCGCCGAGCGGGCCCGGATCGTCGCACTGTGGGCCGCCCTGCTCTCCACCGGCGGCTTCGTCGCGCCGCTGATCGGCGGCATCACCGCGACCTACGGCTCCTGGCGCTGGGCCTTCGTCGTCGTCACCCTCATCGGCGTGGGCAGTGCCGTGATCAGCACCGTCTTCGCCGCCGAATCGCGCGCCCCCGAGGGCCGCTCGCTGGACCCGGTCGGCCAACTCACCATCGGTGTAGGCCTGTTCGCCCTGCTCTACGGAATCATCCAGGGCCCCGAGGACGGCTGGACCTCCACCCCGGTGATCGCCGCCTTCACCGTCGCCCTGCTCGGCCTGGCCGGCTTCGTGGTCGCCGAACTGCGGGTGGCGTCGCCGCTGCTGCGCCTGGACCTGTTCCGCAACCGCTCCTTCGCGGTCGCCTCGGTGGTGGCCGTGGTCGGCATGTTCAGCTTCCTCGGCACCGCCTACTCGATCAGCATCCGCCTCGGCCCCGTCCAGGAGCAGGCCCCCATGCGGACCGCCATGGCCTTCCTCCTGCTCAACGGCACCGCCCTGGCCATGCTGCCGGTCACCCGCCGCCTGCTGAACGCGGTGACGCCGGCCCTGCTGCTCGGCTCGGGCCTGCTGCTGATCGCGGCGGGCAACTACTGGGCGGCGACCCTGCCGATTCACGACCACTCCTTCGCCCTGCTGATCGCGCCGCTCGCGCTGGTCGGCATCGGCTTCGCGGTGACCGTCTCCTCCGTTACCGCGACCGCCGTCAACACCGTGCCGCCGCACCTGGCCGGCATGGCCAGCGCCACCACCAACCTGCTGCGCGACTTCGGCTTCACCCTGGGGCCCGCGGTGATCGGCGCGATCGCCCTGAGCCGGGCCGGCGACAGCTTCGCCGACGCGCTCGGCGCTTCCGACCTGCCCGCGCCGCTCAAGGCCGCGGGTGCCGAGATCCTTGAGGAGGGTGGCCCGCTGGCCGTCAACGGTGCGTCGGCCGGGCCGAAACTCTCCGCCCTGCACCCGCTCGCCGAGAGCGCGCTCGGGACGGGCTACTCGGTCGGCTTCGTGCTCTGCGGCTCCGCCGCGCTGTTCTCCGCCGTGCTCGCCCTGCTGGCCCTGCGCGGTCGCGCGGGCGCGGAGGCACCGGCCCTCGCGGACTGAGGGGGTGCGTCCCGCCGCGGCGGTCCGAGTCGCGCCGTGCGGGACGCCACCCGGAGCGCCGCCGCCGACTGATCGTCAGCTGGCCGGTGTCCTCCGGTGCAGCGGGGGATCCGGCACGCGGTCAGTGTCACGCCGTCAAGTCCGCGAGAAATTCCGTGACGGTATTCGAACAGGCGCAGAGGTTCGAGCCCGCCGGCGCAGGGATCCATCTGACCCCCAATGTGATGCGCGTCCTGGCTCACGTCGGGATCGGTGACGCACGCGTCAGATCCGGAATTCGGCGGAAACCTTGAGCAAATGGCCGCTCTTCGAGCGCCCGCCGTTGCAGCAGTGGGGCCGGGGGAGAATCGCCCTGCTGGGCGACGCCTGTCATCCGATGAGGCCGCATATGGCTCAAGGGGCGGCCATGGCCATCGAGGACGGTGCGCTGCTGCTGCGTTGCCTGGAAGTCGAGGACGAGAACGATCACGATCGCGGCGGCCGTTCCCGTGCCCGTGGGCCGCTTCCCGTCGCCCTCGGCGGTGGCCGCGTCCGGTCCGGCGCGCCATCCTCGTACGCACCCGCAGCGCCTCGGCTCGGAGTGCGGCCCACGGATCTCCGATCTCGATCACATCGGTGATCCCCCCCTCGACAACGGTTTGGGATCGGGCTCTTGCAGTTGCGCCGGTTGCTTCTCATAATTCCGGAGCCCGCAGTCAACACGAGTTGCCAACTCGTGTTGGGGCGCCTTCCCTCATGACTTCCGGGAGCTCCACCATGGCAACACGGCAGGACGTGGCACTACTCGCGGGTACCTCGCCCTCGGTCGTCAGCTACGTGCTCAACAACGGGCCCAGGACCGTCGCCCCCGCGACCCGGGAACGGGTCCTGGCCGCCGTGAAGGAACTCGACTACCGGCCCAACGCGGTCGCCCGCTCGCTGCGCCTCAGCCACACCATGACCCTGGGGCTGGTCGTCCCGGACGCGGCCAACCCGTTCTTCGCGGAGCTGGCCCGGGCCCTGGAGGACCACGCCTGGGCGGCCGGCTACACCCTGCTGGTCGGCAACACGGTGGACGACCCCGACCGCGAGGCCGGGTACATCCGGACCTTCCTGGACCGGCAGGTCGACGGTCTGGTGCTGATCCCCGCACAGGGGGATCAGCCCTGGCGGACCGAGCTGGCCCGCAGCGGCGTCCCGACCCTGGTCTTCGACCGGGCCCTGGACGGGGCCGGCATCTCGCAGGTGCTGGTCGACAACGTGCTCGGCGCCCAGCAGGCCACCGAGCACCTGCTGGCGCACGGCCGCCGCCGGGTCGGCTGCGTCGCGGGCCCGCTCGGCATCCACCCCACCGTCGACCGGGTCGTCGGCTGGCGGCGGGCGCTGGAGCAGGCCGGACTCAAGGCCGGCACCGGATCGGGCGGCCGGACGGGCTGGGAGGCCTGCCCGGACGCCGCACCGCTGCTGCACGGCTCCTTCGGCCTGCTGGACGGCTACCGCTCCGGCCGCGCCCTGCTCTCCCGGGACCGCTCGGTGGACGCCCTTTTCGTCACCTCCGACGAGCAGGCCGCCGGCGTCCTGCGAGCCGCCACCGAACTCGGCATCCGGGTGCCGGAGGACCTGGCGCTGGTCTCCTTCGACGGCATCGCGGGCGGCGCCTACACCATCCCGGCCCTGTCCACCATGCGCCAGCCGGTCGAGGAGCTCGGCCGGACCGCGATCGCCCGGCTGCTCGACCGGATGAAGGCCCCGGACCTGCCGATCACCCGGGACGTCCTGCCGGTGACCCTGCTGGCCCGGGGGTCCTGCGGCTGCCCGGACCCGGCGGGCGGGGAACACACCGACCTGTCGACGGCCGCCGAGGGCGCCGCCACCCCGGCCTCTCCCGGCCCCACCCCTGACCAGCAGAACCACGGAGCACGGAGCAATGACTGAACGACCGGTCGTCGGCAGCCCCACCACGGACCTGTCGAGCACCGTCCCCCGACTGCCCGCAGCCGCCGCGCCGGTTCGGCGGACCGAGGTGCGGCATGCGCACTGACGGCCTCTGGCACCCCCGGCTGCTCCAGCTGATCAGCTCGCTCGGCCACGGCGACCTGCTGGTGGTCGCCGACCCGGGACTTCCGGTGCCACCGGGCGTGGAGAGCATCGACCTGGTCTGGCGGCGCGGCGACCCGCCGTTCCTGCCGGTGCTGGCGGCGGTCCTCGACGAACTCGAGGTCGAGCACGCCGACCTCGCCGAGGAGCTGACCGACCCGGTCCTGCTGGCCGGTCTCGACAGCCGGTTCGAGCAGCACGGCCTCACCGGCGCGGTCGGCCGGCTCCCGCACGAGCGCCTGAAGGAGCTCACCCGTTCCGCCCGCGTCATCGTCCGAACCGGCGAGGCCACCCCCTACGCCAACGTCGTCCTCAGGGCCGGCGTCCCGTTCTGACGACTCGTCACCCAATGCGCGACATCCCCCACGCGCCCGCTCCACCTTCGTGCCACCCCACCCCACCCCACGCTCCACCCGAAAGGCCGCACCCTCATGAACGCCAAGCTCGCCCTGACCGCCTGCACCGCTCTCGTCCTGGTCACCACCCTCGCCGCCTGCGGGCAGGAGGGCGACAGCTCCAAGCCGACCGGCACGGCCGCGAAGGGCGGCAAGCCCACGGTCTGCCTGGTGATGAAGTCGCTCGGCAACGAGTACTTCCAGGCCATGCAGAAGGGCGCCGTGGAGCACGCCGGACAGCGCGGAGACCTGACCCTCAGCGCGACCGGCATCCAGAACGAGACCGACATCGACGGCCAGATCGCCGCCATCAACAAGTGCATCACCGACAAGGCCGCCGCCCTGGTGCTCGCCCCGGCCGACTCCCGCGCGCTGGTCGCCCCGCTGCAGCGCGCCTCCAAGGCCGGAATGAAGCTGGTCAACATCGACGTCAAGCTGGACGACGCCGCGCTCAAGTCCGCCGGCCTGGACGTCCCCTTCGTCGGCCCGGACAACACCGCCGGCGCCCAGCAGTCCGGGGAGGCGCTGGCCAAGGCGCTCGGCGCCGGCGGCAAGGTGATCATCCTCGAAGGCGTCTCGGGCGCGGCCAACGCCCAGCAGCGCAAGGCCGGTTTCGAGGCCGCCGCCACGGCCGGCGGCCTCCAGGTGCTCGACTCCAAGTCCGCGAACTGGGAGACCGACCAGGCCTACACCGTCACCACCAACCTGATCACCGCCCACCCCGACCTGCAGGGCGTGATGGCCTCCAACGACAGCATGGCGCTGGGCGCGATCAAGGCCATCGCGGCGGCCAAGAAGCAGGGGCAGATCAAGGTCACCTCCTTCGACAACGTCGACGCCATCCACCCGTACGTCCAGGACGGCACCGTGGTGGCGACCGTGGACCAGTACGCCGCCAAGCAGGCCGGTGACGGCATCGACGTGGCGATGAAGGAGATCGCCGGCCAGCAGGTGAGCGCCTGGGTGAAGACCGACATCAAGCTGGTCACCAAGGCCGACCTCGGCTGACCCGGCCCCGGCCCGTGGCGGTCCCACCCGCCACGGGCCCGCGGCCCCGATCCACCCCCTCGATCCGCATCCGACCCGCGCCCCAGCCGGAAGGCGAGCCCACCCCATGAACACACCCGACACCGGCCCTCCGGCCCCGGTGCTCGCTGCCGTCGGTATCAGCAAGCACTTCCCCGGCGTCCAGGCACTGGAGGATGTCCGGCTCGAACTGCTCCCCGGCGAGGTGCACGCCCTGCTCGGTGAGAACGGCGCCGGCAAGTCGACCCTGGTCCGGATCCTGGCCGGCATCCAGCAGCCGGACGGCGGTGGCATGACCCTCGGCGGCGAGCCCTACCGGCCCGCCGACACGGCCGCCGCGATCCGGGCCGGCGTCCAGGTCGTGCACCAGGAACTCAACCTGCTGCCGAACCTCACCGTCGCCGAGAACCTCTTCCTGCAGAACCTCCCGCGGCGGTTCGGCCTGGTCGACCGTCGCGAGCTGAACCGCCGCGCCGCCCGACTGCTCGACGAGGTCGGCCTGGACGTCAGCCCCCGGACGAAGGTCGAGCGACTCGGCATCGCCCAGATGCAGTTGCTGGAGATCGCCCGGACGCTCTGGCAGGACTGCCGGGTCCTGGTGATGGACGAACCCACCGCGACCCTGACCCCGCGGGAGACCGAGCGGCTGTTCACCCTGCTGCGCCGGATCACCGCGCGCGGCACCGCCGTGCTCTACATCTCGCACCATCTGGAGGAGGTGTTCGAGATAGGCGACCGGATGACGGTCTTCCGCAACGGCCGGTACGTCACCACCCGCGACCTCGCCGACACCGACACCGCCGAGGTGATCCGGCTGATGGTGGGCCGGGACCTCCAGCACGAGTACCCGCCGTACCAGCCCGGCGAACCCGGTCCGGAGCTGCTGCGGGCCGAGGGCCTCCAGCCGAAGGACGGACAGCCCGTCAGCTTCGCGCTCCGGGCCGGCGAGGTGGTCGGGGTGGCCGGGCTGGTCGGCTCCGGCCGGACCGAGACGGTCCGGGCGCTGTTCGGTGCGGACCGGGCCGTCGGCGGAAAGGTCCTGGTCAAGGGCGTACCGGCGCGCCTGCGCACCCCCAGGGACGCGGTGCGGCACGGCATCAGCCTGCTCACCGAAGACCGGAAGAGCCAGGGGCTGGTACTCGACATGCCGCTGGCTGCCAACGTCACCCTGACCGCGACCCACAAGGTCTCCCGGGGCGGCCTGCTCCGGCGGGCGGAGGAGAGCCGGCTGGCCCAGCACGCGGTGGACAGCCTCGCCGTCCGCACCCCCGGCGTCCGGCACCCCGTCCGCACCCTCTCCGGCGGGAACCAGCAGAAGGTCGTGCTCGGCCGCTGGCTGCTCGCCGACACCGACGTCCTGATGGTGGACGAGCCGACCCGGGGCATCGACGTCGGCGCCCGCTACGAGATCCACCAGCAGCTGGTGGATCTGGCCCGGGCCGGAAAGGCCTTGCTGGTCGTCTCCTCCGACCTGCCCGAACTGATGGGCATCTGCGACCGGATCCTGGTCTTCTCCCGTGGCCGGATCGCCGGCGAGGTGCCCCGCGAGGAGTTCGACAGCTCGCACATCCTGACCCTGGCCTACTCCGGCTACGTTTCCGCGCCCGCCTCCGCCCCTGCCCCTGCCCCTGCCGACGCCACTTCAACGAACGGTGACACCCGATGACCACCTCCGCCGCCCTCAGCCGCAAACCCCGCTCCGCGGCTCTGCTCGCCCGCCAGGTCATGGGTGAGGCGGGAATCGGGATCGCCCTGCTCGCCTTGGTGCTCGTCTTCACCGTCGCCGCGCCGAAGTTCGCCACCTCGGACAACCTCACCAACATCGCCACCGAGATCACCCTCAACACCATGCTCGCGGTCGGCATGACCTTCGTCATCCTGGTCGGCGGCATCGACCTGTCGGTCGGCTCGGTGATGGCCCTGTCGGCGGTGGTGGCCGGCCCGCTGCTCACCGCGCACGGTCTCTCCACCCCGGTCGCGATCCTGCTCGCGGTGCTGGTCTCGGCCCTGGTCGGGATGGTCTGCGGGCTGGTCAACGGCCTCGTCTCGGAGCGCTGGCGGGTGCCGTCGTTCATCGTCACGCTGGGCATGCTCAACGTGGCGCGCGGCGCGGCCCTCCAGTACACCAACGCCAAGACCGTGTACGACTTCCCGGTCGGGTTCAGCCTGTTCGGCACCTCCACCGTGCTCGGCATCCCGACCCTGTTCTGGATCGCGCTGGCGATGGTCGCGGTGGGTCACCTGGTGCTGACCCGCACCGTGTTCGGCCGTCTGGTCTTCGCCATCGGCAGCAACGAGGAGGCGGTCCGGCTCTCCGGTCACCGCACCTCGATCGTCAAGGTCGCCGTCTTCGTGATCAGCGGTCTCACCGTCGGCATCGCCGCCGTCACGTACATGGCCCGGCTCAACATCGCCAGCCCGATCCTGGGCAGCGGCTACGAGCTCAGCGCCATCGCGGCGGTGGTGATCGGCGGGGCCTCGCTCTCCGGCGGCAAGGGCTCGATGATCGGCACCCTGCTCGGCGCCTGCCTGCTCGGCGTGCTCACCAACGGCCTGCTGCTGATGGGCGTCTCCGACTTCCAGCGACAGATGATCACCGGACTGGTCATCATGATCGCCGTGGTGGTGGACTACTACCGGGGCCGGCTGGCCGCCCGACTGCCCGTCGAAGCCTGAACCGCGGCCACCGTGTCCGGAAGCCCCCGAAGGCCGCCGCCCCCGCAGCGGGGGCGGCGGCCTTCGGCACCGATGGCATGCGGCAGGACGTCGGTTGAAGCGTTCGACCCGGGACGATCAGTCCGATGATCCGCCGGGACTGGTCGGTCATCCAGTCCGCGCGATGACGACGCAGGCGATCAGCAGCACCGCGAACGACGGTTCGGGCAGCAGCAGGCCGCCGAGCAGAACCGTCGCGCCGGCCCGTGTCGCGGCCCACCGTCCCCATCCCACCCGACGGTCCCCGCCCGGTCACTCCGCCGACCGCCCGGAGCACCCCCGCCGAGCGGGCGGAACACCGTCGACGCCGACGGGCTCCCCCAGCCGACCGGATGACAGCACCCCGCCGGGTGGCCGGACCTTCCTCCGGGCCGGCGTCGGGCCGGCGCCGGGACGCCACCCGGGCGCCCGCCCCCGTCGTGGACGGCGTCCTGGTCGCGGCGGCGGGCGTCGACACCTGGCTGAACCTCACCGAGGACCCGCCCCGCTCGACCTGGCCATCGCCGTGCTCGCCTGTGCCGGGCTGGCACTGCGACGCAGGTTCCCCCTCGTCGTCCTGCTGCTCACCCTGCCGATCGCCTTTCGTGGCCCTCGCCGTCGCCGCCGGGATGGAACGCTCCTGAGGATCTCGTCCGCGGAGGCGCCGACGCCCCCCCACGGGCGCGCGGGTGGGGCGCGTCCGGGAGGGGCGCTCGGCCGGCGCCGTCACACTCCGACGGGCTGCCACTCCTGGTTGGTGCCGCCGGCGGCGGGCCACTGGATGATCTTGGCGCCGTCGTTCGTCGAGCCGCCGCCCACGTCCGCGCACAGGCCGTTCTTGACGTTGATCAGGCGGTAGTAGCCACTGGACGTCGGTACGAGCTTCCACCACTGGTTGACGCCGTTGCTGTCCGACGACTGGTCGAGCGCCGTGCCGTTGGTGGTGGAGCCACCGGGGCTTTCGAGCACCTTGCCGCTGTTGACGTTGGACAGGCGGTACGAGCCGTCGTAGTCGGGGATCAGCTTCCACTTCTGGTCGGCGCCGCCGGACCAGGTGGACTGGACGGCGGCGCCGCCGTTGGCGGTGGAGGCGCCGGAGACGCCGATGACCTTGCCGCTCCTGCGGTTGACCAGCTTGAAGGCTCCGGTGAGCAGGCCGATCGTGATCGTGGTGCTCGTGCCGGCGGTCAGCGACACGGTTCGGGCGTGGTTGCCCAGCGAGGACGTCGTCACCGTGGCGGCGGTGCTGACGGACGTGATGCCCCGTCGGCAGATGAAGGTGATGTCCTGGTCGATGTCCGAGGTGAGCTGGACGGTGGCGGTACGGGCCGCGGTGTCCCAGGTCAGGGACTGGATGCTGACGCGGTTGCGGCCGCGGACGCCCTTGATGGTGCCCTGGGCCAGCTGGTCGGGGAGGGCGGGAAGGATCTCCAGGACGCCGGGGCGGCTGTAGACCAGTGCCTCGGCCAGGACGGCGGGGATGGTGTTGGCCGCGTCGCAGTTGTAGATGTTCAGGTTGGGGTTGTGGGAGGTCATCAGCGACCGCCAGACCATGTTCTTGCCGTAGATCTTCAGCAGGTTGGCGTACACGCCGGCGCCGTCCTTGAGGCGGGCGCGGGACAGTGCGCGGTGCAGGCTGCCGTGGGCCGAGAAGTTCGCGTCGGTGCGCAGGTCCAGGG
The DNA here is from genome assembly GCF_042656005.1 of Kitasatospora misakiensis. NCBI lineage: Bacteria > Bacillati > Actinomycetota > Actinomycetes > Kitasatosporales > Streptomycetaceae > Kitasatospora > Kitasatospora misakiensis. The sequence continues at coordinate 94,683 of NZ_JBHSOF010000017.1, forward strand.
CCCTGGCCGCGACCTTGACGAGATCCGGCCGCTCCTCGGGGTTGATCTCGTGCAGCGGCCAGGCCCCGTACATGTGCTGCACGTGTCGGTGGTCGTAGCGGTCGGTCAGGCCCGGCCAGGACCATTCGGCCAGCGCCCCGTCGCTGTTGACGGTGTAGTCGGGCAGCTTGGCGAGCAGGGCGGTCCAGCGGGCCACGCCCTGGCCGCTGCCCTGTTCCAGGCCGAGTTGGTTGGCGGCGTCGATGGCGGCCTGCAGGGCGTGCCGGCCGGCCATGATGTCGCCGGTGGCGTTGATGGAGAAGGCCTGGCCCGTGCTGGTCGGGGTGTTCTCCATGGAGAAGGAGGGGACGAAGACGGCCTTGCCGTTGGAGTCGGTGCGGGTGAGGAAGTCCTCGTAGAACAGGGCGAGTTCCATCAGGGCGGGGCCGAGCTTGTCCTTGAAGAAGGCGGCGTCGCCGGTGACCTGGTAGTACTCCAGCAGTGGGTAGAGCATCCAGTCGGCGCCGCCGGTCCAGGCCTCGCCGGGGAAGCTGGCGTTGTTGAAGTGCAGCATGTGCCCGTACTCGCCGTCGGTGCGGGACGGGGCCATGAAGCCGCGAGCGCCGTAGAGCCGGGCGGCGTTGTCGCGCCAGTGCGCCAACTGGCCGAGGACGAGGTCGAAGTACCCCTGCATGGCGTCGCTGAGGTCGAGGATGTTGCCGCCGGAGACCTGGAAGTTGACGTTGGCGTCGGTGGTGAAGTCGTCGGCCCAGGAGCCGGCCCAGGTGCCGGTCCAGATGCCGGTCAGGCGGGGCGGCAGGACGCCGGTCGAGCTGACGAACAGATAGCGGCCGGAGTCGTACATGCGCTCCAGCAGCGCCAGGTCGACCGCGCCGCTGTTGGCGTTCTGGCGGCCGATGAGGTCGCTGGTGGCCAGCTGGCGGTCGGCGGTGGAGACGTTCAGGTCGATGCTGGAACGGTCGTACATCGCCTGGTGCTTGGGAGCGTGTCTGCCCAGCAGGGTGGCGTAGTCGGCGGTCAGCGCGGCCAGCGCGGTCTGCAGCGGCTTCGCGTCCCAGCCGGTGGAGGTCTCGTACCGGCCGAGCTTGGTCAGCAGCAGCACCTTGGTGGCCTTGGCGACCACGAGGGTGCTTCCGCTTGCCGTGACGGAGGCGCCGGATCCGGAGACGACGACCCGGGTGACGCCCTCGTAGCCGAAGGCGCCCTGCCCGGCGGGGTAGGTGCCGCGCAGGTTCAGGTAGCCGTCGCCGCTGGAGACGGTGGCGGTGGTGGCGTAGGAGACAGTGGTCGGCGTGCTCTCCAGCGCGGTGTTGACGCCGAGGGTGGTGTCGACGGTGCGGCCGGTGGCGGGCAGCAGCTCGTGCACGATGACCTGGTCGGCGCGGGAGACGAAGACGTGGCGCTTCCAGGTGCCGAAGGAGTCGGTCCAGGTGTGGGTGACCTCGCCGGTGCGGAAGTCGGTGATCCGGGCGTAGTCGTTGACCGTGGTCATGCCCGGGGTGCTGAGCTGCAGCTCGTAGCCGGGGTGGAAGGTCTGCGTCCACTTCAGCTTCCAGCCGTTGGCGAAGGTCGACGCGGCCCCGGCGTAGTCACCCGCCAGCGCCTTGTTCCGGGCCGGGTCCAGTACGGCGGTCAGGTCCGGGGGCATCGTGGTCCGGGTGCCGTTGGGCAGCACGAACCGGTGGTGGTTGAGGACCATCTTCTCGAGCGTGGGGGCTCCGTAGTACACGGTGCCGTACTCGCCGTTGCCGCTCAGGAAGCCGTCGGTCCAGGCCGAGGCGGTGGCGTTGTCCCACATGCCGCGGTCCGGGAGGGTGACCTGGGGCGGGACGGCCGCGGCGGCCCGCTTGGCGAACACGAGACCGGGCAGGGTCGTGGCGCCGACGGTCAGCGCGGCGGCGGTGAGGAAGTGCCGGCGGTCCAGGGGGCGGTCGGGCAGTTTCACGATGCGACTCCGTTGTCTGATGCCTGACGGTGGGTGGGGGGCGGTGTGGCGTCCGCGGCGGGCTGCGGCGAGCTCCGGCAGCAGAACAGCGCCGGAAGGGGAACGTGGGAATGCTCTGGACCCAACCGGCGCTGTCTGCCGTGATCGTGGTGCGTACTCGGAGCGGTGGTGCCGCGACCTACGGGGTCACGGGGTCACAAGGTCACGGGGTCACGGTCATCGCGGGCACCATGTCGGCGTTCGCGTTGGTGAGCTTCCCGGCGCCGGTGGCGCCTTCGGAGCTGACGAAGCGCAGCTCGTGGTTGGTGCCCGTGTTGCCGACGGCGAGCAGGAGCGTGGACTGCTGGGCCGCGAAGGCGTTCTGGACGAAGGCGGTGATGTCGACGGTGATGTCGCGGCCGTCGACGGCGTTGCCCTGGTGGCTCCCGCCGCCCTCCGGGACGACGGTCGAACCCAGGGTGAAGACGGCCGACCTGGCGACCGAGGAGGTCGTGGCGGTGAAGCTCGGCCGGTTCGGCCAGGTCATCGTGGAGACCGGGCAGGACGTGCCGCCGCCGGTGCAGGTGGTGTCGCTGACGGGCTGCACGAGCAGCTGGTCGGTGTCGGTCGACGGAACCGTGGTGTAGCGGTGGCCGACGTAGGTGAGGTGGAGGGTGGCCTGGCTCGGGGCCTTGGTGAGGCCGCTGAGCGGGAACTGGAGGTAGGTGAGCTTCCCGTCCCCGGAGCCCGTGGTGTACTGCTCGCCCATCAGGCCGCTACCGGTGTTGCGGGTGAGGAGGGTCAGGTCCGAGGAGTTGTTCGTGCCCTGGTCGCCGGACCACGCACCCACCCAGGTGTCACCGCTGGTGACGGCGCCGGGCTTGACGTTCTGGGTCTGGCCGTTCGCGCCCGTGTAGGTGCGGGTCAGGGTGGAGACGCCGCTCGTCGTGAGCGGGAGCTGGCCGGTGTACTCGACGAGCTGGCCCGCGACGCGGAGGTTGTTCAGCGTCGCGTTCGTGACACCGGTGATGGTGCTCGGGGTCTGCTTCGAGAACCACACGTTGTCGAGGTTGACGGTGGGGATGGGGGCCTTGGTGTACGTGTAGGTGGCTCCGGACCCGTTGGGGTTGGGGGCGTACCCGTAGTTGGCCTGCTGGTCGGCGGTGATGGTCTGGGTGCTTCCGTCGCCGCCGCCGATGCCGATCGATCCCGACGAGAGCCGGGACGTGTCGATCGAGCTGTTCTTCACCACGACGCTCTGGATGCGCGGGTACGTGTCGTGGTTGTTCATCACGGTGATGCCGCCGATGGGGGCCGACACCGAGTTGAAGTTGTCGAACGTGTAGTTGGTGAGCTGGTGGCCGAGGGTCTGGTAGCCCAGTCGGATCCCGTTGCCGGCGCCGACGGTCCAGTTCAGGGTGTTGCTGACCGAGATGTTGTTCGAGTCCTCGGTGTCCCACTGGTTGGAGTTGAACCCGAGCTGGTTGGAGACGGCGTCGTAGGCGCCGACCGCGTTGACGTAGCCCTGGACGTTGGCGCTCGGGGTGCCGAGCTGGAAGTTGCTCCAGACGCCGGAGGCGAGCGGGGTGAACCCGTTGCTGGGGTTGTAGTGGCCGGACGCGAACGCGTCGTCGTTGCCGAGGGTGAAGACGCCGTTGGCGGTGATGTCCTGGCCGCTCGCGAAGTCCGTGCCGTCCACCCACGGCTGGCCGTACGGGGTGAGGGCCTTGATGTTGTTGAACGTGACGCGCTTGGCGGTGTGGGTCTCGAAGTTCCACTGCTTCGCGTTGCGCTCGTAGGTGTCGTTGAAGGTGATGTCCGACGAGTGCATGACCATGACGCCGCCCTGGTGCTGGCTGCGGTAGGCGTCGTGCAGGTCACCGCCGGCGGTGGACCTGTAGTTCGCCACGCCGTTGGCGTCGAAGACGCCGCGGCCGTCGATCTCGACGTTGTTCGAGTTGACGATTCCGATCGCCGGCTCGAAGGCCTCCATGTACGCCTGGACCCGGTTGACCAGCAGGGCCCCTTCGTCGGTGTAGACCTTCAGCTTGCCGCCCTTGAGCTTGCTGCCGTCCACACCGTTGACCTGCAGGCCCGACCACAGGTAGGTGCCGTTCGGGAAGTAGAGGGTGTTGAGCTGCGCGGGGTTGGCCTGGATGGCCTGGAGCGCGGCCTGCAGGGCGAACGTCGCGTCGCCGGCGGCCATCACGCGCTGGTTCGGGTAGCGCACGTTGGAGGTGTTCGCGCTCACCAGGCTGCCGGCCGAGGTGGTCTGGCCGGCCGGGATGGCGGTGCCGTTGACGGTGCGTCCCGCCATCGAGCTGGTCGTCGCGGCCGGGGCGGTCTGGGCCGCGCTGTTCGGGTGCGCCGCGAGGTAACTGGCCGCGAACGTCTGGAAGTTGAGGACCCCGGTCTGCGTGTTGACGCCCGAACCGTCCGACGCGGCCGTGGTGTCCGGACGCAGTGACGGGTCCTCGATCGGGTCGTTGACGACCGCCAGGTAGGGCTGGCCGGCGGCGTTGGTCGAGTCGCCGTTGACCATCACGATCGCCTGGTTCAACCCGGCGCTCGCCGACATCTGGAACGTCAGGGTGTGCTTGTCCGCGCTCACCGACACGCTGCCGGCGGGGTAGTAGCGCGCCGGGTAGACGTTCACCGTGTTGATCGTGGTGGTGGGCAGCGTGACCGTGATCGTCGGGGTCCGGGAGTCCGACGCGAACCGCGCGATGTCGAAGTTGTGGCCGTTCTGGGTGTACTGCACGGCCTGGACGGCCGTACCGGCGGCCTGCACCTGGTACTTGGTGGCCGCCAAGTCCGGCGACGTCGTGGTGCCGCCCCCCACGCCCGACGGCGCGTAGGTGTGGATGACAGGGGTGGCGGCGTGTGCGGAGACGGCGCCGGTGAGCATGAGGCTCGCCGCCGCGAGGGCGGCACTGGCGCTGGCCGCGATGACGCGGTTGACGCGCGAGGTGCCCCGCGCCGAAGTGGGGTTCGAGGCGGCTTCGTCGCCGGCCGGTCGGATCATGCTTGTCTCTCCTTGGGACCAGACCGTTCCAGGTCTGTTCGGGCGCTCGCCACCCGCCGGGGACGGCGCGGAGCGTGGGGACACCGCGGCCGAGCTGCTGTGGGGGTTGTCGCTACCGAGAGGGCCACCACGACGCACCCGGTGGGATGGCACGGGGTGACGTCGAGTGTTGGTTGATGCGGTGGACCGTGGATCCATCGCGTTGACCGATCCATGCGACCGGTGTGGCGGGGACGTTAATGGCGCATTTCCTGGAATGTCAACGGCTGCGTGCCCCCAGCGCGTGGGAGCGTGTACGACCTGAGATGTTCCCCACCGTTCACGTAACGGCTGCATCACGGTCTTCCGGTAACGCCTTGCCCCTGTGCGGCCTGCGCTCCTACGCTGACGCCACATCGTGGATCGATCAATGTTCGGGGGCACTCGTGGTGACAATGGCCGAGGTGGCCGCCCGGGCAGGGGTCACCAAGCAGACCGTCTCGAACGTGGTGGCCGGCAAGAAGGTCCGGCCGGAGACCCTGACGAAGGTGAACACGGCGATCGCCGAACTCGGCTACAAGCCGAACCTGGTGGCGCGCTCGCTGCGCACCGGCACCACGTCGACGGTGGGCCTGTTCGTGCCCTCGGTGGCCAATCCGTTCTACTCGGAGGTGGTCGAAGAGGTGGAGAACGTCCTGGTCGGCCACGGGTACAACCTGCTGCTGGCCACGACGCGCGACGATCCCGACTACACCCGGGCCCACCTGGAGAACCTCGCCGCGCGCTCGGTTGACGCCCTGCTGGTCGCCGGGGACAAGGGCGTCGTGCAGCAGGTGCCGATGCTCACCGCGGCCGACTTCCCGGTCGCGCTGTTCGCCTGGGAGGGCGACCCGCCGACCACGCTCCCGGTGGTGTCCATCGACTACGAGCACGCCGGCTTCCTGGCCGGGCGCCACCTGCGCGAGCTCGGCCACCGGAACGTCGCGGTGATCGCCGACCTCCCCTCCCACGCGCCGCGCGTCGGCGGGCTCCGCCGGGCGTTCGCCGCCGACGGGCTGGCCATCGACGACCGCAAGGTGTTCACCCGCACCAGCGACGACGCGGCCGGCGGGTACAACGCGGCCTGCGCGGCACTGGACGCCGACCCGGACCTGACGGCACTCTTCGCCACCCACGACGTCCTGGCCGTCGGCGCCATCGAGGCGGTGCTCCGCTCCGGGCGGCGGGTCCCCGAGGACGTCAGCGTCGTCGGCTTCGACGACATCGCGCAGGTCGGCCGGATCAACCCGGCGCTGACCACGGTCACCTTCCCGAAGCGCGAGATGGCCCAGCAGGCCGTCGAACTCCTGCTGCGCGCCGTCGACTCCGGCCGCCCGCCGACCAACGTCATCTCCCTGCTGCGCCCGACCCTGACGATCCGCGACAGCAGCGCCCCGCCCCGGGCAACCGCCTAGGCCGCCCCGCGGCCCGCCGCCCGCCTAGGCCGCCCGCCGCCCGCCGCCCCCGTCGGCGTGCGGCGTGCGGCGTACGGCGGCGGTCACCGGATCCGCCGGCTACGGGGCGGGGTGCGCTCCGGCCTCCGGCGGCCCGTCGGCGGGGCGTTCGAGCGTCACCTTGGGCAGCCGCCGGGCGAGCGGCGCGGGCAGCCACCAGGCCCACCTGCCGAACAGCTGCATGATCGCCGGGACCATCAGGCAGCGGATGACCACGGCGTCCAGCAGGATCGCCACGGCGAGGCCCAGGCCGAACTCCTGGAGCATCCGGTCGGCGCTGAGCATGAAGGCGCCGAACACCACGATCATGATGGCCCCGGCCGCGGTGATCACCTTGCCGGTGGAGGCCAGCCCCTCCCGCACCGCGAGTGAGTGGTCCTTGGTGCGTTCCCACTCCTCGTGCATACGGGAGACGAGGAACACCTCGTAGTCCATGGAGAGCCCGAACACGATCGCGAAGATCAGCACGGGCAGGAAGGCCTCGATCGGGCCGGGCTGCACCCCGAACAGGCCGTGCTGGAAGACCAGCGTCATCGCGCCGAGTGCGGCGGCGATCGAGACCAGGTTCAGCAGGGCTGCCTTGATCGGGATGAGGATCGACCGGAAGACCAGCATCAGGAGCAGGGACGACAACCCGACGACGACGGCGATGAACAGCGGCATCCGCTTGGAGACGGTCTCCGAGAAGTCCTGGGAGGCCGCCGTGGCGCCACCGACCAGGACCTTGGCGCCGGTGTCGTGGGCGAGTCTCGGCGCCACGTCCTTGCGCAGGTGGTGCACGAGGTCGGCGGTGCCCTGGGACTGCGGCGACGTCGACGGGTAGACGATCACGGTGGACAGGGCGCCGTCCTCGGACGGCATCGCGGGGCTGGCGGCGGCCACGCCCGTCGTCCTGGCCAACTCGGCGGAGACGGCCTGCCCGGCGGCCTCGTCCCCTTGCGCGAGGACCACCAGCGGGCCGTTGAAGCCGGGGCCGAAGCCCTCGGCGAGCAGGTCGTAGGCCTGCCGGGAGGTGGTGCTCTTCGGGTCGTTGCCCGCGTCGGCGAAGCCGAGACGCAGGCCGAGCGCCGGTGCGGACAGCGCCAGCAGCGCGACGGTGGCGGCCAGCAGCGACGGCAGGGGCCGGCGCTGCACCGCCGAGGCCAGGGCGCGCCAGCGGCGGCCCTCGGCCTTCCCCTTGGCCGCGCTCCTCGCGGCGTTCTTGAGCACGTGGCGCCGGATGCGCTCGCCGAAGACCGCCAGGAGCGCGGGCAGCAGGACGAGGGAGGCGGCCATGGTGGTCAGGACGGTCAGCGCCAGCGAGAGGGCCACGCCCTGCAGGGAGCCGAGGCCGAGCGCGACCAGGCCGAGCAGCGCGATGATCACGGTGCACCCGGCGAAGAAGACCGTCCGGCCGGCGGCGTCGAGCGCCTTGCGGCCGGCTTCGGCCGGGTCAGCGCCGTCGGTGAGTGCCTGCCGGTAGCGGTAGAAGATCAGCAGGGCGTAGTCGACGCCGACACCGAGCCCGACGAGCATCGTGATCGGCGGGGTGAAGTCGGCGATGGTGAAGACGTGCGAGGCCATGACGATCAGGCCGAGCGCGCTGCCGACGGCGAAGAGCGCGGTGAGCAGGGGCACGGCGGCGGCCACCAGGGAGCCGAAGAGCAGTCCGAGGATGACCAGCGCGGCCACGATGCCGGCGATCTCCGCGGTCGGGCTGCCCTTCTCCTCGGCGCCCCGCACGGCCTCGCCGCCGACCTCGACCTGGAGGCCGTCCGCCTTCACGCCCTTGGCGGTGTCGATGATCCTGGTGATCCGCTCCTTCGGCATGGCCTCGGCCTTGGCGTCGAGTGTGACGGTGGCGTAGGCGATCGTGCCGTTCGTGGAGATGGCGGAGGCGTCGGTGTACGGGCTGCGCACCTCGGCGACACCGGGCAACTGCCCGACCTCGGCCAGCATCCGCTCCACGGCGGCCCTGGGCCGGTCGATGCCCCGGCTGTCCTTGAGGACGATGTCGACGCTGTCCCCGGCCTGGTCGGAGCCGTGCTCGGTGAACAGATCGGTGGCCGTCTGCGAGTCGGTGCCCGGAAGCGCGAAGTCGTTCCTGTACGCGGAGCCCGCGGCCTGCGAGCCGAGCGTGACGGCGGCCACGACGGCCACCCAGATCAGCAGGGCGACCCAGCGATGCCGCTGGGCCCAGCCGGCCAGGGCGCCGAACCGGCCGACGTGCGGCCTGTCCGGCCTGTCCGGCCTGTCGGGTCGGCCCGGTGGGGCGTGCGGGGCGGCGGGTGCGGGCGCGCCGTGGGTGGGAGCCATGGTGATCACCTCGGAGTCGAGCACGGGTTACCGGAGACGACGAACGCGACCGCCACGGCGCCGCACAGCGTTGGCGCGCCGGTCAGAGCTGCGTTCGTGCACCTGATCGTGCACGCGTCGCGGGGGCGAAATCGTCAGTCACGGGATGACACCCGCGTACCCCAGCGGATGTACGCGACGTGGCACCCGGGGGCCGTACGTCCTCTCGGGCCCGGTGGCGACCATGCGGTCCCCTCGCCGGCCTAGCCCTCCATCCACCCCGGGCTGATCAACCCCGACTCGTACGCCAGCACCACCACCTGGGCCCTGTCCCTCGTCCCGAGCTTCGTCAGGATGCGGCTGACATGGGTCTTCGCCGTCGACGGCGACACCACCAGACGGGCGGCGATCTCGTCGTTCGTCAGCCCGGCGGCCACCAAACGCATCACCTCACGCTCCCGGTCGGTCAGGGCGTCGAGCCGGGGATCGGGCCCCGGCCGCTCGACCCGGCCCGCGAACTCGGCGATCAGCCGCCGGGTGACCGACGGACTGATCAGGGCATCCCCGCGAGCCACGACCCGCACCGCGTGCAGCAGTTCCTCCGGCTCGGTGTCCTTCACGAGGAAACCGCTCGCCCCCGCACGCAGCGCCCCGTACACGTAGTCGTCGAGGTCGAAGGTCGTCAGGATGACCACCTTCACCGCCGACAGCCGCCCGTCCGCGGTGATCGTCCGGGCGGCTTCCAGACCGTCGATCCCCGGCATCCGGATGTCCATCAGCACCACGTCCGGCCTCAGTTCGCGGCAGGCCGCCACCGCTGACTGCCCGTCGGAGGCCTCGCCCACCACCTCGATGTCGTCCTCGTCGTCCAGGATCGACCGGAACCCGGCCCGGACCAGCCAGTGGTCGTCCGCCAACAGGACCCTGATCATCAACCGCTCCACCCCGTCACCCACCTGTGACCCCGTACGGTAGCCGGGCCCGCACCACGAATCCGCCCTCCGGCCGCGGGCCCGCGCTCAGCTCACCGCCCAGCGCCCGCGCCCGCTCCTCCATCCCGGCGACACCGCTCCCGCCCCCCGGCCCGGCCGGGAAGGCCGCCGCACCCCGGCCGTCGTCCTCGACGGCCACCGTCAACTCCCGGTCACCGTAGGCGAGTCGGATCGTGACGTGCCCGGCGCCGCTGTGCCGGACCACATTGGTCAACGACTCCTGCAGCACCCGGTACGCGGCAAGGTCGACCTGGGCGGGCAGCACGCGTTCGGCCCCGGTCCGCTCGATCCGCACCACGATCCCCGCGAGCTTCGCCGAGACGACCAGCTCCTCCGCCCGGGCCAGACCCGGCGCCGGCGCACGGGGCGCGTCCTCATCGACCCGCCGGAGCACGTCCAGAGTGGCCCGCAGCTCCCGCAAGGTCTCCCGACTGCCCGCCTTGATGGCGCTCAACGCCGCCTCCGCCTGCGCGGGATCCTTCTTCCACCGGTGCAGAGCCGCGGACGACTGCACGTTGATCATCGAGATGTTGTGCCCGATCACATCGTGCAACTCCCGGGCGATCCGCAGCCGTTCCTCCGTCGCCCGCAACCGCGCCTGCTCCTCCGCGTACGCCACCCGCCCATGCCGCGCACTGCCGAGGGCCACCACCGCGACCAGCCAACCGACCAGCATGAACACCGCCGTGCCCGTAACGTCGTTACGAGGCAGAACCGTGTCCACACCGACGCCGATCACCATGGCCACCGCGATGGCGACGGCCGCCCGCAGCCGCCCCTGAGCCGCGATGCCGTACAGCACCATGATCGGCACCAGAACCAACGGCCCGTCCACCGTGCTCAACAGGTAGTAGACGCCGGTGGCCAACGCCGTGAACCACCCCACCACCACCGGATACCGCCGCCGCAGAAACAGCCCCCCGCACACTGCGACAACGACCGCCCAGGACGCAACCACCCCGGCCACCGATCCACCACCACCCCGCAGCCGCTGCCCTTCCGCGACCACCACCAGCACGAACGTCCCCACAGCAAGCACGGCATCGGCCCGAACGCCACGAGGGATCCCCAAACGGGCCTGAGCGAGAGACAGCACGCCCTCATTCTGCCCACGACCCCGACCACAAACGGACCCGGCCCGGTCCGCGCCGTCCCACCTCCGACCTGCGTTTCCGCAGGTCGGAGGTGTCTCTACAGGTCCTAGTACAGCTAGAGCACGCCTCTGACCTGCAGAGATGACCGTCTCGCGGAAGATCGTTTCACAACCAGTGCACTCGGCGGTCTTGAGGGCCGACTGCAGGCGGCCGGGGTGCCGTCCCCCGCTCGCCTCAGCCCCCATGCCGTTGTCCCACCGTTGTGCTCTCCGCTCCCCCTTCCTCCGCGGGCTCCTCCGGGCCTGGCAAGTCGGCAGTCGAACGGTCATGGTCGCCGCGACGCAGCTCGTTCCGGACCCGCCGCCAAGCACGGATGATCGGAGGCACTTTCGACAGCACCTCACTGATCTGCGCCAGCAGCAAGGTGAGGCAGCCGAACGATGCGAGCACGAACAGAGTCACACGATCCCAGCTCACCGCGCGACCCCCGCTCCCGGGGTACCCGACTCACCTCGGCGTGACGTGATCAGGACTGCGGCCGCCTCTCCACCGGGTCGCGGCCTGCCGCTAACCGAGGACGACATGACGGACGAGCCACCCGAGGGCGTTCACTCCCAACCGATCCGGCTCCTGGAGCAGCGCGGCCTCCACAGCACCGAGATCGGCGAGCTCCGGGGGTGCGGACAGTCGGTCCAGCGAGGCAAGACGCTTCATCGCGGCGTCGACAATGGCGGGCCAGCCGGGCATGCCGAAGTGGTGCGTGGCCTTGAAGGCAGCTGTGAACGCCCGGTACAGAAGGGCGTCGCGCCAGCCCTGTCGACGCATCAACTCCTCGGTGATCCAGACCTGTTCCTCTATGTTGCGGACGAAGTCGGCGACTGGCCCGGACGCGGCGCGCAGCGTGAAACGGGAGCCGCCTGCCCACGGGAGGTCCAGGTCCGAGGCGACGGCCGTGAACGCACCCAGTCGTTCAGGTCCGCCGTCACGGGCGGCGATTAGCGCCTTGCGGGCCCGACGGTACAAGTCGACGCCCTGGGCGAAGACCTCGCCGGCATCCGGCCCACTGGGTGCTGCGCGGATCGCGTCGAGCGGTTCGTTCAGCAGGGCTTCGGCGGCCAGCCCGGCAGCCGCCGCGCTCAGCAGGACCTCCGGGTCGTCGGGATCGATCCCGAGACGAGGGAACGTGGCCGAGGCCTGCTCCTCCAACAGCGGGAACAACGGGGGCGGCTCCTCCGGCTTTGGCGCGAAGAGTGCGGCGAGCCGCGGGGACAGGGGAGCCGGGCCGGGCTCCTCGATGGAGACGTCGTGCTCCAGGAGGTCCTCGAAAATGGCGTCCGGTCCGCAGTCGATGTGCGACGTGTCATGCCGCCCAGAGCAGTCCTCAGGGCACTCCAACTCCTGGCACATCTCCGGTTCCTCGGGCTGCGACTCATTGACCAGGTGGTAGACGAGCCTGTCGGCCACGGCCCCGCGGGCCGTGATCATGGCGCCGCCCATCAGCATCTCCGCGTTCGTCAGCAGGTGGTCCTCCCGGTCGGCTGTGGCCGGAGGCTCCGGGGTGTCGGGGATCCAGGCGTGGGCCGACTCCAGCGATATCGACAGCCAGGCGATCCGCAACGGCGGGACCTCTCCGTTCCCGGCCAACTCGGCGACTGCCTCCGCGGCCTGCCGGACCGCGTCGAGCCGGGCCAAGTAGTGATCGCGAACCGATTCCCAGGCCTCGGAATCCTTGCGGGCCTGCTCGGCGTTCTGTGTCAGGCCGGCGTCCCGGGTCTCCCGTGACCGGGTGACCAGTCGGCTCAGACACGGGCGGCACCCGGACAGACTGGCCTCCGGAGCGGGGCCGAGCGGCACCGCCCCGAGATCCCGGCCGAACGGGGCGCCGCACACGCAGCAGTCCAGGCCCGCCATCTGCCGGCCCGTTGGTACGGCGGGTAGGGCGGCACGGATCGTGCCGTGTGCGTAGGCAGGTATGTGCACGGGGCGAACTCCTCGGGTGTCGTGCTCCGCTGGTGTCCTCACCATGCTCACCTGGGCGTTTAGCCGTTAGTCACCAAGTGGAAGATTGGGCGTCGAACTTGACGGAAGCTGACTGCGACGCAGGCCGCGGCAGCGAAACTTGACACCCCCGGCCGGAGCCCGTTCACCGGCCCCGAACCAGGAGGATCCAAGTGGTAGACGCCCTGGACGAGTCCCGGCCAGAAAGCTGGCACCAGGAACTGGTCGACGCGTTGCAGGAACTGCACCGGGCGGCAGGTCAGCTGAGTTTCCGAAAGGTGAGCACGCTGATCCGCGAGCGGGAGGACCAGCTGTCCGGACCCAGCCACGAGACCGTGCGGTCCGCGATCAACGGAAAGCAGATTCCGCGCTGGGAGACGGTGCACGACATCGTCATGGTCCTTGCGGGCCTGTGCAGCCCCGCTCGGGATGAGGAAGCCGAGGTCGGGAGATTCCTGCTGCTGTGGCGGGGAGCCCGCGAAGGAGAGAAGGGAGCTCGGAAGTCGTTCCAGGAATTGGCCAACAGCGGCTGGGGCGGCGAGGACGGCAAGTGGACACCCGAGATGGTCATGGGCATCTTGGTCAACCCGTTCAGTGCCATCCAGATTGCCCCCGGGCTCGCCGCCCCGCACGAACCGATCATCTCCGAGGACGTGTGGATCCGGGCGATGGAGAAGTTCATCGAGGAGGACGGGGCCGAGCACGCACTGAGGGTCCTGCTGCACACGCTGAAGGGCGACTACATCGGAGCCACCGAAGGCACACCGTTCGGCTACCAGGATATGGACCGGGAGGCGATGGACGCATACGCGGCCTTCCAGTACGGCTGCCGGGAAGTGCGCCGCCGCTTGCGGGCGGAGCCCAATCTCCTCGCAGAGTCGATTCGCGCGATGCGGGCCGATGAAACGATGGACCGGGACGACCGGGCGGAGATGCTCGAGAACGAGTCGGACCTGAGCCTGATGAGAGAGGTCATGATCGTGACCCCGGACACCTGGGACGACGTGTCCGAGGAGGCCCACCACATGGTCTTCGGCTACCTGATCAAGCAGATAGGCCCACTCGGCCCACTCAGCCTGCCGGACGCGGACCGTTTCCCCATCCTCTGGCGCATTCCCGAACCGTCTGCGGAGTAATCCCGACCCGTACCCGCCCGGGCCGCCGCCTGGCAGCACAGTCCCGGGCGGGGTGGACAGGCAGAGCCCAGCGGTGAGGAAGACGCCGCGGCTTTGTGTCGTTGGTCTTGGCGGCGGCTCTGGTCGCCTCTATCGCTCTGTGTATGCGCGGCACCCGGGCGGCGGAGCACCCGGCGATGCCTCGAATCGGCCGACCCTGCTGGCGCCTGACGAGGTGAAGCTATGCGATCAGAGCAACTGGCGAGATCGGACTCATTTCACTCCCATTTCACACCGCGAGCCCGACAGGGCTCGGTACTTGCCCCCGCATAGACGTTTCCGCAGGTCAGCGAGGTGCTGACCTGCGGAAACGATGAGAGATCGAACTGCGTTTCCGCAGCTCGGAGGCGCTCCTACAGGTCGTAGTTCTGATCGAACATGCCTCTGACCTGCGAAAATGACACCCTCAAGGAAGATCATTTCACAACCAGTGCACACGCGGCGGTGATGACGATGAGAGGCGGCAAGAAGCGCTGAGCGGAGACCACGACGTCGAGCCGGCTCCTCGCCGTGTGGCGCGGTGCGGGACTACTGATCGTGGCGATGAGGCATCGCTCCACTCAGCGGCCTTGTGGCTCGACCATGGCGGCGAAGAAGTCTCGAAGCATGGTTGGAGCTGTCGCCTGTCCGAGTTCGTGGCCGCCGAATCGGTACACCTGGTATCCCTTGAGCCGTAGGGCCCGGTCCTCGGCGACCATCTTCGAGTACAGGCGCGGAGAGGCAACGTTGCCCTCGGCATAGTGCTGCTTGCCGTCGACCTCCAGGACGATTCTCTCGGCTCCTGGGAGCAGGAGCAGGAAGTCCATGCGCTCACGGCCCAGGACACTGTCCTTGCCACCGCGCTCTGAGCGGGTCCTAGGGTCGAGGTGCAAGTAGACCTGGGGGAGCAGAGCGGGGTAGGCGGCTCCTGTCTCGTTGATCGGATAGTGCCGGCAGTAGGTCCGAAAGAGGAGCCTTTCGGGGGTGATCGCTTCAGGTTGCTTCGGGTCGTGGTGCAGCGAAGCCCAGAGCCGCCTGTATAGGGATTTGCCGACGGTCTCGTCTGCTGTGTCCTCAGGGAAGGACACCTGTGTTCGCCACCAGTCGATCAGGCCACCCCAGGTGAGGCCGGAAGTCGGCAGGGGGCGGTCGTATTGGAGGCAGAACTCGCCATTTTTCACGACCAGGACATCGTTGTTGATGGCGTCGCCCAGCACGAAATCCGGCTTGGGCCCGTTGGAGGCGAAGAACAAGTTCTTCATGGTGCCGGGAACTCCGGCGCCGATGGGACGGGGCATGAAGACGGGTGCACCGCTGATGCTGTCGGTCTCGGCGAGTTCGTATCCGTCGTGCATCAGTATTGCGTTGATGAGTGCCTGGAGTTGCTCGACCTCTTTGGCGTCGGTGCGGACTTCGGGGTGCAGCATCTCGGCGAGGAACCGCAGCAGGTACTCGTCGCCGTCCGCGAGGGCGAACCTTGGGTCGGTCCAGAACCAGTCCGCGTCCCAGTCGTACGGATCGGCGATGCAGTGGTGGCCGATGTCCTGGGTGGCGGAGGCGTGCTTGGGATCGCTGCTCGGCAGGTTGTCGAGGTCGTAAAGGCGGTTCAGGAACTGCACCTCGTCGAGGGTGCCCCACCAGTTGGTCGGCAGGTGCTCGCGCAATCGTCGGCGTGTGACATCGGTGATGCGTTGGGACTTTGGGCGGTCGTGCACCAGGTGCGGATGGTGGGTGTCGAGCTGAGCCAGAACCGGGTCGACGAGGCTTGCGACGTATCTGCGCCGTGCCTCGTGGCTTCCGGTCATTCCCTGTTGCTTCCAGTAGCTTCTGAAGCTCTTGAAGTCATGGAAAGGCGAGTTGAAGCTCACGTTGAGCCGGCGGAGGACTACGGAAAGGGTTCCGAGAAGTAGAGCGATCTCATCGTCATCGAGGAGTTCTCCGCCGGATGTGCCGAGCGCCTCCAGGTCGGCCCTGGCGATTCGAACGAGCTCGTAGGCGGCGTCCAGATCGGTCACGTCATACAGGGAAGCGGCACGCAACTGCTCCACTCGTCCGGAGTCGAGACCGGGCCTGGCGAAACCGAACTCGCCGTAAGGGGTGGGCTGGTGTACGAGGAACTGGCGGTTCACAGCACCGTTCATTGGCGGTCCTAGAAGTCGACGCCGAGGAGCGTGTGGGGGCGCCGGTCGAGTTTCGCGTTGCGGGTCTTCTGGCGCAGCCAGTCGGCAAGGCTCTCCTCGCGCTCCAGGAGCAGCACCAGCTCACGCAACTCGCCGAGCACCATGACCTTGAGCGCGAGGAATCGCTCGCACTCCGCGACCGCCGGGGAGTGCCGTCTCTTCATGGCCGCAACCACCAGGTCCGAGCTGATCAGCCTCGCCGCCCCGGGTCGCCTTCCGGTCGCACTGCACCGGCATCAACCTCCGAGACATCGCAGTGGCTTGGGAAGGTCAGGGCTTCACCTCCGTCGCCCCGGAGGAGCTGAGCTACCAGGACACGGGTGCTGCCCGGGGCCCAGCGGCAGGCGACGCCGCCCGGCGGCGGTGACGCCTCGCGTGGCTCGGGTGACCACCGACGCACGGCGCATCCGATGGCCCGCCGAGGAAGAGTGCCCGTGTGGCGGTAGGGGTGGATGTCCGGATGCCCGGCCGGCGTGAGCGGGGTGGGGTGGGGGTAGGCGCGGTGTACCGGCGCGGTGCCATCCGGGCGTTCGCCGGGTGCCCGTCGGCTGTCGCCGCACTGCCTTCCCGAATCCCGCGCGGATGCGACGCCCCGGCCCGTATGACTACCGTGGACGTTGGTGGGCCCGGAAGGGCGGTGCGCCGTGACCTCCCGTGATCGACATCCGCGAAGCAACAGCGCGCCCGACCGGATCCCCGACGCCGCGGTCACTGCGACGGTTCGGGACGGCGTTGTGGTGTGCGCGCTCGCCGGCGCCGGGCCCCGGCCCGTTCCCACACGGCTACCAGGGCACTTCGCCGTTCTCGTCCTGGAATGTTCCTGTCGGGCCGTCAGCATCGAGGGTGGCCAGGCGCACGACGACCCTGGCACTCTCCTCCGGGGACCTCCCGACTCCGAATGCCGCGGTCATGTCGGTCGCGGTGGTGCCGGGCTCGACTGCATTGAACTTGATGCCCGGCTGGGCTTTGGCGTACTGGACTGTGAGCATGGTGGCTGCGGACTTGGACGCAGAGTAGAGCGCCAACGGCAAGTTGAACTCAGGTCGCTCCGGATTGGTCACTGCCCAGAAGGATCCGGCGCTGCTGGAAACGGTGACCACAGTGGGGTTCGAGGACTTGCGCAGCAGAGGAAGCGCCGCCTCGGTGACGCGCACGATTCCCACCGCGTTGGTGTCGAAGGCCCGGAGTGCCGCGGGACCGTCGGTGACTCCGTTCCCCAGGACGCCCGCGTTGTTCACCAGGACGTCGAGCCGGCCCTCGGCCGAGTCGATAGTCGCCAGCGCGCTGCTCACCGATGCGTCGTCGGTCACGTCGAGCTGCACGAATCGTGCGCCCAGCGCCGCCGCGGCCTTCTCGCCGCGCTCGACGTCACGAGCGCCGATGTAGACGACGTGGCCCAATGCAAGAAGCTGTTTGGCTGTCTCGAACCCGATGCCCTTGTTGGCCCCGGTGATCAGAGTGATGGTCATGCGTATCCCTACGAGCTTTGTGGCCCGGCTGGGGCCGTTGGCGATGTTGGGCATGCTCTGCGAGTTGCTGACGCTGATCCGGATCTCAGCCGGTCAGTTGCCGGCGAAGTTCGCCGGCGTCGTGCAGGGCGGTCATGTGCACGAACCGTCCGTTGCGGACCTGGTAGATGGCGTACTCGACGATCTCGAACGAGGCGCCGGTAGGAGCCACACCGAGCCATTCCTTCACCGGGGTGCCCGTGTTGACGAGTCGCGCGGCCAGGCGGTCACCGTCGAAGAGCAGCTCCTTGAGCTCCCAGTGGAGGTCCGGAACCGCGTCCACGTCATGCTTTTGAACCGCGAGGAGGTCGTCCCTAGTAGCGGGCTCACCGTTCAGGGTGGTCCGGTCGTTGATGAACTCGTCCATGCCGTCGAACTTGTGGGCGTTGAGCGCCTCGATGTAGCGCAGGTAGAAAGCGCGCAGATCTCTGTCGGACACAAGGTGACCCTTCTGTGGTGCGGCTCCGGATGGGAACTGCGACGGGATGCTGATGGCGACATGCGACGCCCTCTACGGCCTGGTGTGCGCCCTGGGCCGCCGGCCGGACGGCACTTGCCAGGCCGATCCCGGTGCTGCCCCCGGTGGCGAGAGCGGTCTTCCCCCAGGCAGTCTCACGTGGTCACCCCCTCCGACTTCCGCAGCGATCGCTGCAGAAGTCGAACGTTAGCACTTCCGCAGCGATCGCTGCGGAAAAGGTAGGCTGTGGGGGTGGAGAAGCAACAGAGCAGCCTCATCGGCCGGCCCCGCGGATTCGACGCCGATCAAGCCCTGGAGCGAGCCATGCTGGTCTTCTGGGAGCATGGCTACGAGGGAGCCAGTACGGCGGTACTGACGAATGCGATGGGCGTCTCCACCACCAGCATGTACGCAGCCTTCGGCAACAAGGAGAAGCTGTTCCGCAGGGTTCTGGAGCGCTACACCGAGGGCCCGAGCGCATACTTCGCCCAGGCCCTCGAGGAGCCGACCGCCCTGAATGTCGCCACCGCAGTCCTGGCCGGCACCGTTCGAACCACCAGCGGCCCGGCCCATCCACACGGCTGTCTGGGCGTCCAGGGTGCCCTGACCACCAGTGGCTCCGGACAGGAGGTCCGCGACCTCCTCGTCGCCTGGCGCAACGACGGCTACTGCCGGCTCCGGGAGCGGTTCCAGCGCGCCGTCGACGATGGCGACCTGCCTCCGCAGACCGATCCGGGGCTCCTGGCCCGCTACCTCACCACCTTCGCCTACGGCATCGCCGTACAAGCCGCGAGCGGTGTCGACCGCGACGAACTCCGGGAGATGGCCGACGCGGCGCTACGAAACTGGCCACCCGTCTGAGGCGCGCCCGGAGTCTTGTGCTTTTCGACCACCAGGGAAGGGGCTTGACGCCTTCTGGGTGCCAGCCTGTCCGCGCGAGGTCCAACGCACACGGAGGTGACGGCTTCACACAGCCGCGACCTCCGGCGGTCGGCTCGGTACGGGCCGTAGGCAGGTCGGCCGCTCAGACCGAGCCGGCGGATCCGGTGCCTGTCAGCCTCGACCCGCGATCCGCACGCCCCCTCGGGCATCGACTGTCAGATGGGTGGCCAGTTCCGTAGCTCCGGCGCGGCCGCCTGTTGGAGCTCGGAGCGGTCCGGCAATCGTGGTGGGTCGTCCGTGCTTCTCACTGAGGCTCGGCGTGGGGCTGTGCGGTGATCCGGCGATGAACGTCCTCGACCAGGTCCCGCATCGCCATGCGGAAGATCTCGGCCTGGTGTTCGCCGATGAAGGTGGTGTGTCCGAAGACTTCGAGGACGACCATGCCGTGCATGTGCCCCCATGCGCTGACGAGGAGAGCGGCCGCAGGAGGCGGCAGGGTGTCCGGGCCGTGCGGAATCAAGCGTTCCAAGTCCGCCCGGAGGGCTGACGAGAGGACCCGGGTGTCGGCCGCGGCCAGTTGTGACGTGGTGAACCCGCCGAACAACTCGCGCTGGAAGACCTCGCCCACCCGGCGCATCGCCAGAACGGTCGGACCCTCGGCCGGTGCTTCGTAGTGCCGCAACGGCGCCCCGTACAGCAGCTGGAACAGCTCGGGATGGGTAACGGCCCATCGGCGGTAACCCTCGGCGGCGGCCAGGAACCGCAGAGCGGCGGGTTCGTCCGTCATCGTGTCGACAGCCGCTGTCACGGCGTCAGCCAGGTCCTCGTACGCCTTGGCGACGAGAACCGTGACGAGGGCGTCCCGATTCGGAAAATAGTGGTAGAGCCCCTGCACGGTCATACCGAGGCCACGGGCGACCGCTCTCAGGGACAGGGCGTGCAACCCGTGCTCGGCGAGGTGGCTCTCGGCGGCGGCCACGATCTCCTGGGTGGCGACGGCCCGGCGTCGCTGGCGCAGGGATGGCAGGACCGTCGCGGACGCGTCTGCGGACATGCGGCGATCCTAGGGTGCCGACCCGACGGGGATCGAAGCGGCTTACGACGATCTGAATACCTGACAGTGTCAGGTAAATCTCCTCCTGCTTAAAGACCGATCGCCTGACTAGCGTCGTGTCCTGGCGATGAAGAGCCAGCAAGCGCCGCCCGGCGCGAATCCGGTTTCCGGCAGTCCGTGCGCCACCGCGAGGCGGCGCACGGCGGCGAGCTGCCTGCCCGGATGGCCTGATCATGCAGGTCACACGGGGGCACGCTCCGACACCGCCGGGGCCCGGTACGGGCCCCGGGGCTCAGCAATCCAAAGACAAGACGATGCCTTACCCAGTTTTTGAGGAGAAGACCATGATCTTCCACATCAACCGCTTGACACCCAAGCCCGACCTGAGCGAGGAGCAGCTCAAGGCCTGCCTCGACCTGCTGCGCCAGGTCGGCGAGACCTGTCCCGCCGTGAAGTCGTACGTGGTCGGCCCGCACCCCACCGGGGGCTTCGACTACGGAGCCGTGTTCGTGATCGAAGACCTCGACGGCTACCACCAGTACCTGAACCACCCCGCGCACGTCCGCCTCGAACTGGAAGGCATCGGCTACCTCGCGCGGTTCGAGGCCTTCGACATCACCGACTCCGCCGACCCCGAGATCAAAGCAAAGATCGAGCAGGTACAGGCTCGCCACTTCGCCGAGCACCCCGAGATCGCCGCACTCGTGGCCCAGGCCGCCTCTTTCACCAGGCCCGGTGGCGAAGACGCAACGATCCCGTCCTCCTGAGCGGCGAGATCCTGCCGGGCGCCACGCCACAGACCTGGTGAGGCGCCCGGCGTAGAGCGCACATTCAGACCGCGCCCAGCGCGCGGCAATCCATGGAACCAGGAGGGCGCAGTGACCACGAACGACCCGATCGACCGGCTCAAGGACGCGATCAACTCGCACGACCCGCACCGGGTCGCCGACTGCTTCACCACTGCCTATCGGTCCGAGACCCCGCATCGGCCGCAGGACGGCTTCACCGGGAATGACCGGGTGCTCATGAACTGGACCGCCATCTTCGGTCAGCTGCCCGACATCCGGGCCGAGGTCCTGCGCCGCGCCACGGCCGATGCCGAGCTGTGGTCGGAATGGGAGATGGTCGGCACAGCGCCGGACGGCACCCGGGCGGTCATGCGTGGACCAGTCATCATGACGACCCGCGACGGACGCATCGACTGGACACGTTTCTATCTCAGCCCTGTCGCGATCAACGGCAACGGATGAGCTGACTGAGCTTGTCGTTTCACCTCCGGTGATTATCGTCTGCCGCGTTCGGATCCTCGTCTGCCTGTTCGCTACTGGTTGGTGACCAGTGCGAGTCCGACGTCGCAGTCGGGGGCTCGGCGTTGGTTGGGTCGGGACAACGCTCCATCGGAGTGAGACACGGCTTCCGCGGTGTCGGGGCGGTCAGTCCCCAGGAGCAGCCGACGTTCTGAGTCTTGGAGTCGCCCGCATCGCCGCCGCCGAGCGGGCCTCCGAGGGCAAGTTGACGCTCGTCTCCGAGGACGGCGCCCGCGCCGAGGAGTTGGACGAGGTCGTCGTCCTGACCGGCCTGCGTCCGGACCTGTCCTTCCTCGCCCTGACCGGCTACGAGCAGGTCCGCTCGGTCGCCGCCGCCCTCGCCGGCGACCCACGAAGCCGCGGCGCGCGTCGAACTCACCCTCCCCGAGACGGGCGTCTGCGGCGGCGCCGGCCTCTACGACCAGCGCGACACCCCTCAGGAGCAGGACGGCGGCTGCTGCGGAACCCCCGCTGCACCTCAGCTCATCACCCTCGGCGTTCCTTCAGCCAGTCGCGGCCCCGCGCCGCGCTGGCCGGAATCCCGATCAGCCGCCTGCTGAACCGGCGCGGCCCGATGACGGCAGGCTCCGCTGCTTGGCGAGCACGGGTGACACCTCGCCTGAGGAGGCGCAGTGCCGGTAAGAGATCGAACCCGTTGAGTCGGGAGCCCCGAGTGATGGCTACTGAGAGTAGCGAGATGGCGTACTGCCCAGTGCTGGCAAGGGCAAGAAGGCATCATCGTGAGTTCGATCTGCCCCTGCTCATTTCGCACTCATTTCACATCGCGAGCCCCAGAGGTACTGGGGCCGACCCCTTTCTACGCGTTTCCGCAGGTCAGGACCCTGCCTGACCTGCGGAAACGATGAGAGATCGACCTGCGTTTCCGCAAGTCAGAGGCACCCCTACAGGTCGTAGTAGAGCTCGAACTCGTGCGGGTGGGGGCGGAGGGCGATGGGGGCGATCTCGTTGGCGCGCTTGAAGTCGATCCAGGTCTCGATGAGATCCGGGGTGAAGACGTTGCCCGCGAGGAGGTACTCGTGGTCGGCTTCGAGGGCCTCCAGGACGGCGGGGAGGGAGGAGGGGACCTGGGGGACGTTGGCGTGCTCCTCGGGCGCCAGTTCGTAGAGGTCCTTGTCGACCGGCTCCAGCGGTTCGATCTTGTTCTTGATGCCGTCCAGGCCGGCCATCAGCATGGCGGAGAAGGCCAGGTACGGGTTGGAGGAGGGGTCGGGGGCGCGGAACTCGATGCGCTTGGCCTTGGCGTTGGAGCCGGTGATCGGGATCCGGATCGCGGCGGAGCGGTTGCGCTGCGAGTAGACCAGGTTGACCGGGGCCTCGAAGCCGGGGACCAGGCGGTGGTAGGAGTTCACCGACGGGTTGGTGAAGGCGAGCAGCGACGGCGCGTGCTTGAGCAGGCCGCCGATGTAGTAGCGGGCGGTGTCGGAGAGTCCGGCGTAGCCCTGCTCGTCGTAGAAGAGCGGCGAGCCCCCGGTCCACAGCGACTGGTGGACGTGCATGCCCGAGCCGTTGTCGCCGAAGATCGGCTTCGGCATGAAGGTGGCCGTCTTGCCGGCCCGCCAGGCGACGTTCTTGATGATGTACTTGAACAGCATCAGGTCGTCGGCGGCGTGCAGCAGGGTGTTGAACTTGTAGTTGATCTCCGCCTGGCCGGCCGTGCCGACCTCGTGGTGCTGGCGCTCGACCTCCAGCCCGGCCTTGGCGAGCTCCAGGGACATCTCGGCGCGCAGGTCGGCGAAGTGGTCGACCGGCGGGACGGGGAAGTAGCCGCCCTTGTACTTCACCTTGTAGCCGCGGACGTCGCCCTCGGTGGAGCCGGTGTTCCAGGCGCCGGCCTCGGAGTCGATGTGGTAGTACGAGGCGTTGGCGCTGGTGTCGAACCGGACCGAGTCGAAGACGTAGAACTCGGCCTCGGGGCCGAAGTACGCGGTGTCCGCGACGCCGGAGGAGGCCAGGTAGGCCTCGGCCTTCTTGGCGACGTTGCGCGGGTCGCGGCTGTAGGCCTCGCCGGTCACCGGGTCCTGGATGAAGAAGTTGATGTTGAGGTGCTTCTCCCGGCGGAACGGGTCGAGCCGGGCGGTGGCGAGGTCGGGGACCAGGGCCATGTCGGACTCGTGGATCGCCTGGAAGCCGCGGATCGACGAGCCGTCGAACATCAGGGTCTCGGACGGGTCGAACGTCGCCGCGGGTACGGAGAAGTGCTGCATGACGCCCGGCAGGTCACAGAAGCGGACATCGACGAACTTCACGTCGTTGTCCTGAATGAACTGCTTCACTTCGGCGGCGTTGTTGAACATCCATCCTCCTCGGTGTTGCGAATGGGGCTCACCCTAGGAATGGGCCGTTTCTGACCGGTAACCCGGTCGTTTCCTGAATGTTAACCGCAGCCGCCGCACGGGCGGCAAACTCGTACGGGCCTGGACAAAACGCCGCCCTCGGCCAGCTGGGGGCGGTGAAGTGGTCTGGACCACTGAAGAGGGGTGGTGGAAAGCCGGCGGCGGCCGATTCACTCTCCGGTGGCAAGCGGTGGAGGGGCCCGCGGCCGACCGGCCGGGGCGGCGCGGCCCGGGCGGGGGAGTCGGGCGGGGGAGTCGGTGGCCGTCCCGGGTGTTCGCCCGGTTAGTGTGGATCGGTGGACACCAGAGAAGCGTTGGGATCGTGGATCGACGGCCCGAAGGCGGCCGCCGAGAAGATGGGCGCCGACTTCGGCTACCGCGGTGAGCGCCTCGGACTCCCCAAGGAGGGCCCCGGCTCGATCGCCGGACCGGGTCGCCGGGTGGGCGCACTGCTCGTCGACGGCTGGCTGGTCAGCCTGATCGCCTTCGGGCTGATCGGCAAGGGGTCCCCGGGCTCGGCCAACATGTGGACCACCCCGCTGTTCTTCACCGTCACGGTGCTGCTGCTCGCGACCACCGGGACGACCGTCGGCAAGCGGCTGTTCGGCCTGCGGATCATCCGCCTCGACGGCAGCCGGGCGACCATCCCGCAGGTGCTGCTGCGGACGCTGCTGCTCTGCCTGCTGGTGCCGGCGCTGGTCTGGGACCGGGACACCCGCGGACTGCACGACAAGGCGGTCGGCACCGTCGAGGTCCGGATCTGAGGTCCGGATCTGAGCTCCGGATCTGAAGCGCCGGAACGTGGAGCTGAGCGCCCGGTCGGGCGCAGAACGTCGAACGGCCCCGCCGCGGAGCTTCCGCGGCGGGGCCGTTCTCTGTTGACGGGGGGAAATCAGCGAGCCTGGCCGCCCTTGGGCATCCGGGCGCCCTTGGGCATCGGGCCCTTGGGGATGGGCGCCTTGGAGAGCAGGTCTCCCAGGGCGCGCAGTCGGTCGTTGGTCTCGGTGACCTGGGCGGGCGTGATGGCGCGCGGCAGACGCATCAGGTGGATCTGCAGCTTCTTGAGCGGAACCTCGCCCTCGCCGTTGCCCACCACGATGTCGTGCACCGGCACGTCGCCGACGACCCGGGCCATCTTCTTCTTCTCGGACGCGAGCAGCTGGCGGACCCGGTTCGGGTTGCCTTCGCCGATCAGCGCGATGCCGGCCCGGCCCACGGCGCGATAGACCGCGTCCTGGCTACGGGTGACGGCCACCGGGGTGGAACTGGCGCTCCAACCGCGCTTGATGTTGTTCAGCACCGCCGCGACGGCGCCCGGCTGCCCCTCCATCTGTCCGAACGCGGCGCGCTCGGCCCGGCGCCCGAAGACGATCGCCATGGCGAGGAACGCCACGATGAAGCCCAGGATGCCCAGGTAGACAGGGTGCTCGATCGCGAAGCCGATGGCGAGGAACACGCCGAAGGTCAGCAGGCCGACGCCGGCGATGATCAGGCCGATCTTGGTGTCGACCTTCTTGGTCATGGTGTACGCCAGGCGGATCTGCTTCAGTCGCCCGGGGTTCTCGGATGTTTCCCTCGCCATAACGCTCATGGTACGTGGCACGGGTACGGGATATCCAAGCCCGGGTACCCGTTCGCCCCGAACCGTAACCCGGGTGCCCCCGTTTCCGCCGGTGTGTCCTGTCCCGCCCGGCCCCAGACGGGCCCACCCGGACCCCGCCCGCCCCCACCGGCGCCGCGCGGGATCAGTGCGGATCAGTGCGGGATCAGTGACGCACGCCGCCCGCCGGGGCGGTCGCCGGCCGGGCGTCCAGCTCCCGTGCCGCCGCGTGTTGGCGGTTCTCGCAGACGGCCGCCCAGGCGTTCCGCCGGGCCCGGCGCTGGCCGCCGGCCAGCAGGACGCTCTCGGCCAGCCGCAGCGCGGTGCTCACCGACCGGAAATCGACCCGTACATCGACCCGCATGCCGAACAGCTCCCCTCGGGCCGAGCGGACGCGCTCGGAGGTATGGCTGAGAAGAATCGAACACTCATGACGACGTCATCGTCCCCACTCCGTGTTACCAGGTGGTGACCAGGCAGTCAAAGTCCGATGAAGCGAAAGGGGCGGAGCCGAAGCCCCGCCCCTCCGATGGCGCAAAACCGCCGTGCAAAACCGCCGCTGAAGCCCGTCGGACCGCCGTCCGTCAGACCGCCGGGGCCGGGGCCGGGACGGCCGCCTGCGCCTGCTGCTCGCGGTGCTCCAGCGCCTGCCGGTACAGCCGGCCGGCGCGGTAGGACGAGCGGACCAGCGGACCGGACATGACCCCGGCGAAGCCGAGCTCCTCGGCCTCCTGCTGCAGCTCGACGAACTCGTGCGGCTTGACCCACCGCTCCACCGGGTGGTGGCGCAGCGACGGCCGCAGGTACTGGGTGATGGTGATCAGCTCGCAGCCGGCCCCGACCAGGTCGGCCAGCGCCTGGCTGACCTCCTCGCGGGTCTCGCCCATGCCCAGGATCAGGTTGGACTTGGTGACCAGCCCGGCCGCGCGGGCCTGGGTGATGACGTCCAGCGAGCGCTCGTAGCGGAACGCCGGGCGGATCCGCTTGAAGATCCGCGGCACGGTCTCGACGTTGTGCGCCAGCACCTCGGGGCGCGAGGAGAAGACCTCGGCCAGCTGCTCCGGCACCGCGTTGAAGTCGGGGATCAGCAGCTCGACGCCGGTGCGCCCGGCCTCGCGGCCGGCGGTCATCGCGTGCACCTGGCGCACGGTCTCGGCGTACAGCCAGGCACCGCCGTCCGGCAGGTCGTCGCGGGCGACGCCGGTGATGGTGGCGTAGTTGAGGTCCATGGTGACGATGGACTCGGCGACGCGGCGCGGCTCGTCCCGGTCGAAGTCGGCGGGCTTGCCGGTGTCGATCTGACAGAAGTCGCAGCGGCGGGTGCACTGGTCACCGCCGATGAGGAAGGTCGCCTCGCGGTCCTCCCAGCACTCGAAGATGTTGGGGCAGCCGGCCTCCTGGCAGACCGTGTGCAGCCCCTCCTTCTTCACCAGCGACTGGAGGGCGTTGTACTCCGGGCCCATCTTCGCGCGGGTCTTGATCCACTCGGGCTTCCGCTCGATGGGGGTCTCGCTGTTGCGGACCTCCAGGCGGAGCAGCTTCCTGCCGTCGGGCGCGACAGCGGACACGTGCGACTCCTAGAACTAGACGGGGTACCCCCAGGGTACGCCTGTGCTTGTACGGCCTTCGCCGGGGCTCGGACCCCGCAATCGCAGGGCAACAGGGCTACCGGCGGGTAGATTCCCGGGCGCGTCGACGATCTGCGCCGACCCGCCCCGACCAGGCCCGACGGCCGGGCCAGACAGTCCGGCTCAGCGGCCCGGCACCCGGGCTCAGCGGCCCGACGGCCCGGCTCAGCGGCCGGCCACCGGCTCCGGCAGCTCGGCGAGCACCTCGGCCAGGTGCTTCTCGACCAGCGGCAGCGCCTCGGCGACGGGGAAGGCCCGCCCGAGCTCGCCGGCCAGCGAGGCCACCCCGGCGTCCCGGATCCCGCACGGCACGATCCGGTCGAACCAGGTCATGTCCGGATCGCAGTTCAGCGCGAAGCCGTGCATGGTCACCCCGCGCGCGACCCGGACGCCGATCGCGGCCAGCTTGCGGTCGTCGCCGCGCTGCCCCGCGTTGGACGGCGCGTACTCGGGTCCGGCCAGCCGTGGGTCGATGCCCAGCGGCAGGCCCATCCGCAGGGTGAGCCTGCCGATGTCCACCACCTGCGAGGGGTCCACCACCGCGTCCGGGATGTCCCCGCCCAGCACCCAGACGCCGCTGCGGCCCTCGACCCGGGTGGTCCCCACGCCGACCGCGCCGCAGGCGCGGATCAGCGCCTCCTCCAGCCGCCGCACGTACGCGATCACGTCGATCGGGTCCGGCAGCTTGACGATCGGGTAGCCGACCAGCTGGCCCGGGCCGTGCCAGGTGATCTCGCCGCCCCGGTTGACCTCGACCACCGGGGTGCCGTCCAGCGGCAGGTCCGCGGGGTTGGTGCGCTTGCCCATCGTGTACACGGGCTGGTGCTCCAGCAGCAGCACCGTGTCCGGGATCTCGTCGGCGACCCGGAGCGCGTGCAGTCGCTGCTGCTCCTCCCAGGCCTCCTGGTACGGGACGGCGCCTTCGCCCATGCCCATCCGGACGAAACGAACGTTCTCGCTCACCGTTGCTGCTCCTTGCCAGGCGTTCGAGACCAACCTCGCCACTGTACGCCCCGACCCGTACGGACCGTCCAGGCGCCCGTTCACGGCCGGACGGCACGCGCGTTCACGCCTCCGCTCACGCCCCGGGCCACGCCTCCGCTCACGTCCCCGACAGCAGCTGCAGCCGCAGGGCCAGCTGGAGCTCCAGCGAGCGCTCCGGGCCGTTCCAGTCCGGGCCGAGCAGCACCTCGACCCGGTCCAGCCGCTGGACGACGGTGTTCACATGGACGTGCAACTCGTCCTTGGCCCGGGTCAGGCTGCCGCCGCAGTCGAAGTACGCGCGCAGGGTGCGGACCAGCTCGGTGCCGCGCCGGGCGTCGTACGCCAGCAGCGGGCCCAGCGTCGCGCGGACGAACCCCGCGACGTCGTGGCCGTCGCCCAGCAGCACCCCGAGGAAGCCGAGCGCCCGCGCCGAGGCGCCCTCCCCGTCCCGGCCGAGCACCCGCAGCGCCCGGACGCAGCGCAGCCCCTCGGCGTACGCGCCGGCCAGCGCGACCGGCCCGGCGGCGGGGCGGCCGGCGCCCACCGTGACCGGGAACCCGGCCAGCCGGGCGAGCCGCTCGGCGGCCCGTTCGGCCGCCCGCTGGGCGACGTCCCCCGCCGCCCCGCCGACCTCGTTCCCGGCTCCGACGGCCCCGGCCCCGTCCCGACCGCCGCTGTCCGGGACCAGCAGCACCACCGCCTCGCCGTGCTCCGCGCTGATGCCGCGCGAGCCGAACAGGTACCGCCCGGCCGCGCCCGCCAACCGGGAGCGCGCGGCGCCGTCGTCGCCCCCACCGCCACCGCCACCCCCACCGCCACCGCCCGGCTCCGCGACCAGCACCAGGTGCGGACGCCCGAGGTCGACGCCGAGCCGGCGCCCCCGCGCGGTCAGCCCGGCCGGGTCCCGGTCGGGAGCGGTGAGCAGGTCGGCCAGCAGCTCGCCGCGGACCCGGTTCTCCGTCTCGGCGACGGACCGCCGCAGCAGCAGGAGCAGCGCGGTCACCACCCCGGCCCGCTCGAACAGCCGCCGGTCGGCGTCGTCGAGGTCCGGCCGGCCGCGGAGCACCAGCGTGCCGAGCTGCTCCTGCCCGGCCAGCACCGCGCACACCCAGGCCTCCTCGTGCGGCACCGCGCGCCCCTCGGCCCGGGAGGCGGCCGCCGCCTCGGCCGGCCCGGCGCCCGGCGCGGCAGCTCGGCCGGCCAGCGGTTCGCCCTCGGCGTCCAGTACGGCTATCCCACCGCCGAGCAGGGCGGCGACGGCCGCGGCGACGTCCGGCACCTCGGCTCCGCGCAGCACCAGGTCGGTGAGCCGGTCGTGGCCCCGCTCGGCGCGCTGGACGGCGGCGGAGTGGGCGCGGATCAGCTCGTTGGCGCTGTTCAGCTCGGCGAGCGCGGCCCGGGTGTCGGCGAGCGACTTGGCGGTGTCCAGGGCGATCGCGGCGTGCGCGGCCAGGGTGCAGAGCAGTGCGACCTCGTCGGGGGAGAAGGCGCGCGGTGAGCGGTCGGCGGCGAACAGCACGCCGATCACCCGGCCGCCGAGCAGCAGCGGGACGCCGATGATCGCCACCAGGCCCTCGTCGAGCACGCCCGCGTCGATGACGCCGGTGTGGTGGAACCGGTCGTCGGTGCGGTAGTCGGGGGTGGCGTACGGGCGGGCGGTCTGCGCCACCAGGCCGCCGAGGCCGTCGCCGAGGCTGAGCCGCAGGGTCTGGAAGAGCACGGAGACCGAGCCGTCGGTGACCCGCATGTAGGTGTCGCCGGCCGCCTCGTCCGGGAGGGTCAGATAGGCGGTGTCGGTGCCGAGCAGCATCCGGGCCCGGCGGACGATCGCCTGCAGCACGGCGTCCAGGTCGCGGGAGGCGGCGAGGTCGCCGGCGGTGTCGAAGAGGGCGGTCAGCTCGGCCTCGCGGCGCCGGTGCTGGCGCAGCGTCCGGTGGACGCGCAGGGCCTGCCAGGTGGCGTCGTCGATCTCGCTCAGCACCTCGGCCGGCGCGCCCCGCCGGCGCGCGTCGGCCAGGACGTCGGCGAAGTCCTCGGTGGCGGCGCCGGAGGCGAGCAGGTCCAGCAGTCGCCGCAGCGCGGGCGCCGAGCCGGGGTGGAGGTCGTTCATGGTACGGCCGCCAATCGGCAGTGGGTGTTCGTGTCCCGGGGAGGGAAGCGCGATGTTAGCTGCTCAGCCCGGGTGGCCGTACGGGGCCGGCGTCCATGCGGTAATGGACGCCGGCCGCCGGACGGTTCGTCAGGCTGTAGCCGCTTTCCCGACGATCGCGCTCCCCACTCCCTGCCCCTCTTCCCCTTCTTCTTCCCCTTCCACCTCCGCGAGATCGTTCCCCCGGGTCTCCCGCCCGCACAGCACCGCCAGCACCGTGATCACGGCCGCGATCGCCACGTACACCGAGATCGGCGTCGAGCTGCCGTAGTCCTTCAGCAGCGCGGTGGCGATCAGCGGCGCGGGTGCGCCGGCGGCCACCGAGGCGAACTGCGCACCGATCGACGCGCCCGAGTAGCGCATCCGGGTGGCGAACAGCTCGGAGAAGAAGGCCGCCTGGGGCGCGTACATCGCGCTGTGGAAGACCAGCCCGACGGTCACCGCGAGCACCAGCGACCCGAACGACCTGGTGTCCACCAGCCCGAAGAAGACGAACGCCCACACCCCGACGCCCACCGCGCCCACCAGGTACACCGGCTTGCGCCCGACCCGGTCGGAGAGCGCCCCGAACAGCGGGATCAGCGCGAACTGGATCGCGGAGGCGATCAGCACCGCGTTCAGGGCGGTCTGCTTGGGGAAGTGCACGTGCGAGACGGCGTACGCCAGCACGAACGTGGTCATCACGTAGTACGAGATGTTCTCCGCCATCCGGGCGCCCATCGCCACCAGCACCTCCCGCCAGTGGTGCCGCAGGACGCCGACCAGCGGTGGCTGCTCGACCTTCCCACGCTGCTCCGCCTTGGCCAACGCCGCCTTGAACAACGGCGACTCGTCCACCGCCAGCCGGATCCACAACCCCACCCCGACCAGCACCGCCGACAGCAGGAACGGCACCCGCCAGCCCCACGCCAGAAACGTGGCCTCCGACTGGAGGCCCGTCAGCAGCGACAGCACACCGGCCGCCAGCAGGTTCCCGGCCGGCGCGCCGCCCTGCGGCCAGGACGCCCAGAACCCGCGCCGCCGCGCGTCCCCGTGCTCCGACACCAGCAGCACCGCGCCGCCCCACTCCCCGCCCAGCGCGAATCCCTGCACCAGCCGCAGCGCCGTGAGCAGCACCGGCGCCGCGACCCCGATCGAGTCGTACGTCGGCAGACACCCGATCAGCGTGGTCGACCCGCCCATCAGCAGCAGGCTCACCACCAGCAGCTTCTTCCGCCCCACCCGATCCCCGAAGTGCCCGAACACCAACGCCCCGATCGGCCGCGCCGCGAACCCGATGGCGTACGTGAGGAACGACAGCAGCGTCCCCGTCAGCGGGTCGCTGTGCGGGAAGAACAACTTCCCGAACACCAGCGCCGCTGATGTTCCGTACAAGAAGTAGTCGTACCATTCTATGGTCGTTCCTATGAGGCTCGCGGCCACAACTCGTGGCAGCGAGCCTCTTGCGCTTTGTGGCGTGTCGGCGCCGCTCATGGTCACCACTTCCAGATGGGGGACGGTGTTGCCACAAGGTAGGAACTCCCTTGTCGGGAGCCCATGTTGGCAACACACACACCATCGGTGCTCGATGTGGGCTGGGAATCCATATGCCTCTGAGGTGAGGCGCCGAGCCAGGTGGTTGACGCGGTTGCCTCGTGAGCTCGTGAGTACCCGTGCTGACTTGGTGCTGACCTGGAGGCACCTCTGATCACCCCTCCTCACCCCCACTGGACCTGACCGCCTGATCCCGAACGCAAGGAGAGGGGCGCTTCAGCGCTTTCTGGCGGCGCGCATTGTACGGTCACACTCCGAGTCAAGGTGAGCAATTCGCACTACTAGGAGCAAACTCCTGAAAGCAGATGGTCACGCGGGTTACTGTCGGTTCTGTGTTTGCAGCAGAACGTCGCCAGTTGATCCTTGAAATGGTGCGCGCCAACGGAGCGGTCTCGCTCCGGGAGTTGGCCCGCGTCGTCCAGACCTCCGAAGTGACCGTGCGCCGCGACGTACGGGCCCTGGAGGCAGAAGGGCTCCTCGACCGCCGGCACGGCGGCGCGGTGCTCCCCGGCGGCTCCAGCCGCGAACCCGGCTACTCCTACTCGCAGAAGACCCTCCTTGCTCCCGTCGAGAAGAACGCCATCGCAGATCTCGCAGCCGGCCTGGTTCAGGCGGGCGACACCATCATGGTCGGCGCGGGGACCACCACCCTGGAGTTCGCCCGGCGCCTCGCCCGGATCCCCGAGGTCACCGTGGTCACCAACTCGCTGCCGATCGCCCTGGCCCTGGCGCACGCCAATCGCGTTGAGGTGGTGATGACCGGCGGCACCCTGTCCTCCGGGGGCGCACTGGTGGGCAGCGATGCCGAGGACATGTTGCGGGAGATGCGCACCGGCAAGGCGTTCCTCTCCGGCGGCGGTCTCACCGCCGAACGCGGGCTTTCGACCGCCACCATGCTCTGCGCGAGCGTGGACCGGGTGATGGTGCAGTCGGCCGCCGAGGTGATCGTCCTGGCCGATCACACCAAGCTCGGCGCGCAGTCCATGTTCCCGACGGTGCCGACCGAAGCCATTACCCGGCTGGTCACTGACCAGCACGCCACCGCCGACGAGCGGACCGCCTTCGAACTGCAGGCGCTTGCCGACTGCGGGGTGCAGATCGACCTGGCCCCCCTCGGCCCGGCGGCCGGATCCCACATTCACGACCAGGTGGCGCCCGTGACTCAACCCCGCCTGGTCCCCCTCCCCGCGCAGCGCCGTTCCGCCCACCTGCCGGCACGCCGCAGGTAGGTCTCGATGGCCAGCCCGCCAAGGGCCCACTGCAACCGTCGCGCCCGGCGGCCGGGCGCGACGGTTGCGCGAGATCACAGCGCCGAGGGAAGGACGCCTTGCGGAAGGTGACCGAGCCAGAACGCCGCCGTTGACCGCCCTGTGATGCCGGTGGTTGACCCGTCGTGAACCAGCACTTCGGTGGGGGCGACGTAGCCCTCACCGGGGTCGATACGGATCCGCAGGCACTCCATGGACCATCGTGCGACGAATTCCGCGACATCGTCGGTGTGCGGGTATCGGTCGGCGTGGTCACCGGGGTACAGCTCTCGGCAGATCCACGTCGCATCGAACTCGCCGATGAGCAGGTATCGCGGCGCAGGCCCCAGATTGACCATGAGCCTGCGCCGCGAGTCCAGGCGGTTGGCGCAGGTCTGCTGGTCCCAGTTGTCCAAGTGCAGCCCGATGCGCAGGCCGTCATTCTCCGGGTTCACCGTTGTCGTCAAGGTATCCCCGGTGCAGGTCATCGCGCCACGGTAGGTGGCATCGGTGGACGGCAGTACTGGAATGTCTGCACGTCCCTGGCCGGCTCCGATGATGGCGGCGAATACCTCACTGGGGAGCCGGACGATCTCGACCATCCGGCGGGCGTCTGTCGCACCCCGCAGTTGCTTCGCCTGGGATGTGGTCAACGGCCTCCAGTCTCCCCGCGGAATCACGGCGCGACTCTCGTAGCCCGTGTCGTTCGTACCCACCTGCCGCGTGCCGCCGACGCGGCACCGCCGGAGGATCTCGCTGACGCCGGCCTCAATCGGGAACAGCTCCATGACCTTGTCCTCTCGAAAATGGTACGGCGGCCTGCCGCCCGGATTCGGAGATCCAGACGGCAGGCCGCCGTGGGCTACCTGGCTTGTCGCGTCAGACGCGGGTACTACCGCTTCTTCTTCGACCAGTCGTTCCAGCCGAAGCCGGAGAACCGCTCGTGGGTACCCGGGGTCTCAGCCTCCTCGGCGGCCTCGCCCACCGCGACCAGCTCGACCGTCACGCTGGCGTCGACAGCCAGCGTTTCGATGATGTCCTTCATGCTGCACGCTCCTTCGAAGCGATATCCAGAAGCGCCAGAATCGGCGCCTTTTGGGTGTTGCGGCAGTAAGCCGTTTCTGCGGACACGAAGGTCCCGTGCTCGAAGAAACGGTTGCCGGCCTGCGCGCCGAGGCAGAAGGTGTAGAACTCGCAGGTCCGCTCGCACGTGTCGAGCGCCACCTGAAACTCCTGCACGTAGCGCAGCCCCTGGGCCTCGCCAATGATCGACGAGATGTCCTGCCGCAGGACGTTGCCGGCTACGAAGTCCCCGTATTCGGGGGCCTTGTGGCCGGCAAGCTCGGGGGAAAGGAGGACGACGTC
Organism: Kitasatospora misakiensis; assembly: GCF_042656005.1. Lineage (NCBI taxonomy): Bacteria > Bacillati > Actinomycetota > Actinomycetes > Kitasatosporales > Streptomycetaceae > Kitasatospora > Kitasatospora misakiensis. The sequence goes on from NZ_JBHSOF010000017.1 coordinate 128,864, forward strand.
GCCGGTCACGGTGACCGTCGGGATCGGGTCCACGCGGTATTCGTCGCGACGGCGGGCGCGTTCCTCGTGGGACGCTCGCAGATACTTGCCCAGCCTGTCGACCTCCCGGACGCGGATGGCGTTCGGGCCCTGCTCGCGAGTCCAGTTGATGACTTCGGTCCAGAACTGTTGCACACGCTCGGCGTTGAGCTGCGGCCGGTCCTGGTTGAGACCTTCGGCTTCCTCGATGTTGAGTCCGATGCCATAGGCCCCGAGGGACACGAAGAAGTCCAGGATGTCTCGGGTCTGGTCGATGCTCTCCTCGGTGATCACGGAGATCACGTCGAACGGCACCTCGCGCTGGCGGAGCCGTTCGATTCCGCGGACGATCCGGTTGAATGCCGGCCGGCCCTTGCGGTCGACACGCTGAGCGTTGAGGTGGGCCGGGCCGTCGATGCTGATGCCCATGTCGATCCGGTGCTCAAGGATCATGTCGATCCACCTGTCCGAGACCAGGGTCGCGTTGGTTTGCATCCCGTGCTCAACGATGCCGGCGTTGACCAGCTCGCGGAACGGGGCCAGGAGCTCGGTGAAACGCGGCACCCCGAGGGACATCGGCTCACCGGCGTGCCAGATCACCGCCACCGGCACACCGTCCGAGTGATCCATCGCGCCGATTGAGGTGGCGATTGCGGTGGCCACCTCCACGCTCATGGGCGTCTTGGCATCCTTGTTCGGTAGGTAGCAGTAAGTGCACGCGAGATTGCAATAGCCCGTCGGCTGCACAACGACCGTCCGCGGCTTCCGGGCGATACGCCTGTCAAACCGGCTAGTCGCCAAGTTGGGCATCAGAAACCCCCAAGGTGTAGAAGTGGTGATTCTGGGAAAAGCCTTGCGAGCTCCGACGTCATCCCGCCCTTGTCGACGGAGGGTGCATAACCGGAACCGACCACATTGGCAGCCTTCCTACGGGGCGCTGCTTTTGTCCTTCATGAGGTTGGTACCGACCCCCGTCCACCCGCGCCGTACGGAGGTGGACGGGGGGCATTGCGGCGGGTCACTAGGCGACCTGGGTGGGATCGGCATTGCTGTTGTGCAAGTGGTCCCTGTGCATCTCGGCGGCCTTCTGAATGTAGAAGCGCCGGACTTCTCGAAGGCCATGCGACCAACGCACGTAGTCCTTCTTGACCAGGTCCCAGACGCCCCAGCAGACCAGGGAGCGGAAGTGCGGACTCTTCGGCCCAATTTCTCGGACCTCGTATCGGGCTTGCTCGGTCGCGCTGAGGGTCATCAGGCAGCCTCCTGACCGGTGTTGCTCTTGCGAGCCCAGTCCAGGGTGGAGTTGAACGAGTAGAACCTCAGTGGTGCCGCGTCCGGTGGGGGCGCCTTCACGAGTTCGTCCTTCTCGTTGTTCTTCATGACCCAGCAGGGACTACCCGTTCCGGCGGGGTCGGCGATGGGGAGGATGGTGTACTTGCTCACCGTCTCGGGGCCACCTGGATGAAGCCACCGGCCTTCTCGACCATGTGGGAGGCCTCGTTGAACTCGCCGTCGAGCGGGGAGATCGTGGCCTTGCTGGGAACGAGAACCGCAGACGCTTCACCGGACTTGATGCGATCCACCGCGGCCAGAAAACGGCTGCGACGGTCCGGCGACCTGCCCAACTCGTCGTCCAACACGGTCAGCGAGATGGCCCAGCCGTGTGCTCCCGCGTACTCCTCGCAGCGGCGCATCTCGATCTCGGGGAAAGCGGTGCTGGTCTTGGCCAGGTAGATCACCACCTGAACCTGCTCGGTGCGCTCAAGGACGGTGGTGGGGGTGGGAGTGATTGCCGGCGGGGGCGGGGGGATGGGTTGCGACACAGCACGGCTCCGATCCGTAGTGCGATGACTACCCGGGATGGCTTACTGTCCTCTACGCTCAAAATGCTTTCAACCTTGCGGATTGGAAAGAAAGGGAGCCCCTTGAACATCAAGCCGCTCGCGCCGGACAGCTCGCCGCAGGCCTCGTTTGGCGCCCAACTGCGGACTCAGCGCGAAGAGTTGAGGATGACGCAGGATCAGTTGGCCAAGCGCACGGGCTACTCGCCCGGGCATGTCTCATCCGTGGAAACCGGTAGGAAGTCGCCAACTTTGCCTTTTGCGCGCAAAGTTGATCATGCGTTCGACACGGGGACGAAGTTCGCAAATTTGTTCTTGGATGTGCGGGCATCTTCCCTGCTGCAAGGCTTCGGTCAGTACGTCGCCCAGGAAGCGAAGGCGGACGAGATCCGGTGCTTCGAGGTCGGCATCATCCCTGGTCTACTCCAGACCAAGGAGTATGCGGAGGAGCTGGCCGCCGCCGCGCTGAGTCGGGGCGCGATCGGCCAGGGGCAGGCGGACGAGAGGTTGAAGATCCTGGCTGGCCGTCAACGGTTGCTCACCCGCCAGCCGCCCCCGCGACTGTTCGCGGTGCTGGACGAGAGCTGCATTCGTCGCCCCATCGGAACCCCTGGCACTATGGCTGCCCAGCTGGAGCACCTGGTCTCCGTCGCAGCGCTCCCTCACGTGACGCTCCAGGTTGCGCCGTACTCTATGGGTGCAGGCCGTGGTCTCGATCTGCCGATCTACCTGCTGGGGCTGCCGGATCACACGGTGGCCGCCTACTCGGAGTCTGCCCAGCAAGGTTCATATGAGCGTGATCCCGAAGCGGTGAGGCCACTGCTCAACGCCTACCATCATCTCCAAGTGGAAGCGCTACCGCAGGCCGCATCCGTGGCGCTGATCAGGAAGGTACGAGAGGAAGTCCAGTGACCGAACCCGCATGGTTCAAGTCCAGCTACAGCAACAATGGCGGCGCTTGCGTAGAGGTGGCCGCCAACGTCCCTGATGCCGTTCCCGTTCGTGACTCGAAGGACCCCCACGGTCCTGCCCTGGCCTTCTCTCCCACTGCCTTTGGTGCCTTCGTGGCCGCTGTGAAGGCCGGCGAGTTCGGCGAGGTCTGACGGCCAGCAATAGAGGCCCCTGCTCGATCAAGCAGGGGCCTCTTGGTCTACTCTTCGACGTATCGGAGCCACTCAGGGTCACGACTTCCGTGGGATGGTGGACGGTATCGCCACAAGGTAGGAACTCCCGGATTTCGGCGCTATGTGACCGGCTCACATATCCCAGCCCCGACGCCTATCCCGCAAAAGCCCGCCCCCGCACCGGAGATCGGTGCGGGGGCGGGCTTTTGCGACTGGCCCGGTGCCCTCGCTGTTCAGCGAGGGCACCGGAGCGGCAACTACCGGGAGCGGAGGCCGAGCCTCTTTCGAACCACCGACAGACAGTCGGGGCAGGCAAGGACGAACCAGCCGGGACCGCTGACCGCCTCGATGTGGGCGGCGACGGTGACATCCGGACGCTGTCGGCGACAGCGAGAGCAGAAGTCCCAGTCTTCGTTTCTCGTGGGCTGATCGGCCTTCGGCTGAGGTGGAATCGGAAGTGTTGAGGGGGAGGGGCGGATAGGCTCGCGCATGTCGTCAGCTCCGATGCAGCTGGTGGCGTCGGCCTCGGATCGTTCCCGCGATCCGAGGCCTCTTGCGTTGCCGACTGTATCCACCCCTATCCCTACCTGTCCATACCTGTCCCCTCCTGTCCGGGCCTATGGCTGGAGGTCATCCCCTGTGTACGGTCATGCCGTGATCGAGTTCGACCCGACCCAGCCGAAGTGGCAGCAGATCGCGGACCTGCTGCGTGCACGCATCGCGAGCGGCGAGTATCCGCATCAGCACCTGATCTCCGAGGTGCAGCTGGAGCGCGAGTTGGGCGTCAACAGGAAGACCGTCCGCAAGGCGATGGACGCCCTTCGTTCCGATGGCCTGATCACGACGACACCAGGGATGGGTTCCTTCGTCACGGGGCCCGGCTCATGACCCTCGCCCGCCGGGTCACCGGCGGGCGAGGGCACTGGCCCACTCCATGGCCGCTGTGATGTGCGGGCCCTGGAGGCCGACGTGCGGGTCGGGTTGGATCAGCGGCGTCGGGTACCCAGTGTCGGTGCGCTCGGCGGCCCGCAGGTGGTCGAGTCCGGTGAAGTCGTCGTCGATCAAGACGGCCGGGGCGTTGCCAAGCCCGTCGGCGACGTAGTCCCGCTTCCGCGGATGGCCGTCGGGATGGCTGGTGGGGATGGGGGGACGAGGCAGGTGCTGGATCTCGGTGACGAGCTCCAGTGCGACATGGCCGTCCGTGCACGCCGCTTCGACGTTGCCCGCGCCGGCGTGCGCCTCGGCGCGGGAGATGAAAGCGGCCCATGACTCGGATCGGCTGATGGCGTCTCGCAAGTCGCGCTGGAGCAAGCCCTTTCGCCGCCGCCCCTTTGAGATGCGCTCTCCGACGAGCCTGTCGATTCCCGCCACTGGACACCCCGAGGTCTGTGATCGGGATCCTGGGGCTCGGCAAGGGCGGGTTCGGGCTGTGGAGTGGGAAGTCGGATCCGCCGACTTCCCACTCCGGGTGGAGCCCCCTCGGCAATTGCCGAGGGGGCTCCGGTGTTGAGCATTCTTGACCTTGCCCGCTCCGCCGGAATCGGCGGAGCGGGCAAGGGTCCAACCCTCCTCGGGGCTCAGTGCGCCGTCCAGGCGCCGTCGAGGGGGAGGGAGGTGCCGGTGATGTAGGAGGCGTGGGGGAGGCAGAGGTAGAGGGCGAGTTGGGCGACCTCGGTGGGGTCGATGAGGCGTTTGACGGCGGTGCGGTCGAGGAGGACGCGCTCGACGACCTCCTCCTCGGGGATGCCGTGGGCGTGGGCCTGGGCGGTGATCTGGTGCTCCACCAGGGGGGTGCGGACGTAGCCGGGGTTGATGCAGTTGCTGGTGACCCCGTGCGGGGCGCCCTCCAGGGCGACGGTCTTGCTGAGGCCCTCCAGGGCGTGCTTGGCGGTCACGTAGGCCGACTTGAAGGGGCTCGCGCGCAGGCCGTGGACGGAGGAGATGTTGACGACCCGGCCCCAGCGCCGCGCGTACATGTGGGGGAGGGTGCGGCGCAGGATGCGGAACGGGGCCTCGACCATCACCCGCTGGATCTGGATGAAGCGTTCGAGCGGGAACTCGTGGATCGGGGCGACGTGTTGGAGGCCGGCGTTGTTGACCACGATGTCGGCGTCGGTCGGCAGGGCCTCCACCGCCTCCGGGTCGGCGAGGTCGGTGATGTGCGCGACGCCGCCGATCCGCTCGGCGAGCCGGCGGGCCGGGTCGGCGGCGAGGTCGACGACGTAGACCCGGGCGCCGGCCGCGGCGAAGGCCTCGGCGCAGGCCCGGCCGATGCCCGAGGCGGCCCCGGTGATCAGGGCGGTGCGGCCGTCGAGCGGGCGCGCTGAAGTGGTGTCCATGGCCGAGAACGGTAGGAACGGGGCGGCCGGGCTCCTATGGGGTGGCTCCCTACAGCACCCCGGTGAACTGTGGTGTTCTCCGCTATGACGGTTGACGGCCGGCAGAGGCCTTGCAAGCGAAACCCATCCTGAGGGGTCTTCCCCACAATGGGCGTGGATGCTTCACCCGTTCGGAGGATTGCTCGGTCAGAACCACCCATAGCGCCCGAATGCTCGCTACATTCACGCCGATTCCCGACAGGGGGCGTCGCCACAGGCAGCCGAACCGCTGGTGGAGCCGGTGCGGCGTCCGAGAGGTGTTGACTGACTATGCCCCAAAGGCCTGCAACCGACAGCCCGGCGTACGGACCGCTCGACCCGCTCGACCAGCACCGGGGTCCGGTCGCCCGGGCCCTTCCGGACGCCCCCGACGCCCCGACCGCCGACGAACTGCGGCTGCCCGAGCAGGCCACACCCGAGCGGCACGTCCCGGAGCGGCACGCGCCCGACCGGCACACGCCCGAGCGGCCGGCCACCGAGCGGCACCAGACGGCCGGCACCCAGAACCTCCAGCTGGCCGCGCTGATCGAGGAGGCCGGCTTCTCGCACGCCGGCCTCGCCCGCCGGGTCGACCAGCTCGGCCTGGAGCACGGCCTCGACCTGCGCTACGACAAGACCTCCGTGACCCGCTGGCTCCGCGGCCAGCAGCCCCGCGGCGCCACCCCGGCGCTGATCGCCGAGGTGTTCACCCGCCGGCTCGGCCGCCGCCTCACCGCGCAGGACCTCGGCCTGGACGCCTGCGCCCCGGTCTACGCGGGCCTGGAGTTCGCCGAGACGCCGCAGGAGGCGGTGGACATCGTCGCGAGCATGTGGCGCAAGGACAACGGGCCGCAGTCCGAGCTGCGCCGGATCGCCTTCACCCCGGCCGGCCTGGTGGTGCCGAGCCGGGACTGGCTGATCGGCCGGACCGACGAGCGGGTCGCCCGGGACGGCTCCACCCTGGCGCGGCCCGACCCCGGGACGGGCGCGCCGCCCGCCCGGGCGCCCGCCACCGCCGGCCCCACGGCGCGCGGCCCGCTGCCGGGCGCCCCGGCC